>JALSHM010000337.1 GCA_026982235.1 Robiginitomaculum sp.
CATAGGCGGCTTTGTCACCACGGGGGTTTTGTTTGTTGTGCTGGCTCCGTATTTTACACCGCTCACATTTTGGCCGAGCGTCTGGATTGGTGTGACCTTACCCGTGCTTGGGTTTTTCGGCGACATCACCATGTCGGCCATTAAGCGCGATTTAGGCGTCAAAGATACCAGCCTGCTCATCCCCGGTCACGGCGGTGCGCTGGATAGGCTCGATAGTTTGATGTTCACCGCGCCGTGGTATTTTCATATGCTGGCTTATTTTGCGCTAGAGCGGTTTTAGTGGGCGGTTTTAGATATGAAAAAATATTTTAGACAAGCCATTCAGATTTTTATCGCCCGCCCTGTGGCGCATTTGCTCATTGGGCTCGACGTTATTGGCAAGGAATACTTACCGACCAAAGGCCCCGCCATTGTCGCCGCTAACCATAACAGCCATATTGACACACTGATTTTACTGTCCCTGTTTTCGTCGCGGGTTTTGCCAGATGTACGCCCCGTAGGTGCAGCGGATCATTTCCTGCGCACCCGCACCCTCAGCTGGATTTCGCGCTATATCATCGGCATGATACCTATTCACCGCAAAAATGCAGGCTCCGGCGAAGACTTATTGGCAGACTGTAAAACCGCTATGGCAGACGGAAAAATCCTGGTGATCTTCCCAGAAGGTACACGCGGCGAAGCCGAAGAAATGGAAGATTTCAAAACAGGAGTCGCAAGGCTGGCCGCAGAGTTCCCGGACGCCCCCGTCACCCCCGTCTATATCCAAGGCGCAGGCCGGGTCATGCCGCGCGGCTCTAAACTCCTGGTTCCGTTCAACTGCACTGCCGTCATTGGCAAACCAATAAAATGGTCTGACGAGGGCAATGGAGAAAAATACACATTCATGAAAAACCTACGCATGACCATAGAAGAACTAAGCCAAGACGCCCCACCCCTGCAATGGGATTAGGGGAGTGGTAATGTAGCCAGAGTGAAATAAATCCAGAGTGAAATAAATATTGAACGTGAATGCAAATTACGGCAGTATTTATTTTTCATTTAGTGAGTAATTGACCAATATGGCAAAAAACCAAAATATAAGTATTTTTTCTTTTTTCGCGGGCGCTGGTTTTTTAGACTTAGGTTTTGAAAAAACAGGTTTCAATATTTGCTATGTTAATGAATTGCATAAACCTTTCTTAGAGGCATACGCTCACTCAAGGCGCGTGATGCAAATGGCGCCGCCAACGTATGGGTATTCTCATCAAAGTATTGAAGCATTAGCCGATAATGAAAAACTTATTGGCGCAATTGAGATGGAATGCAAATATGGTAATATATGCGGCTTCATTGGTGGGCCTCCCTGCCCGGACTTTTCTGTAGGTGGGAAGAATAAAGGCAGGAAGGGTGAGAATGGCAAACTCTCTGAAATTTATGCAAATTTGGTGTGTGATAGAAAGCCTGAGTTTTTCTTATTTGAAAATGTTAAAGGCCTTTACCGCACCCACAAACACCGAGAATTTTTTGAATATTTGAAACAGAAGCTTGGGCGTTTTTATCATTTAAATGAACGCCTGATTAATTCGATACAATACGGAGCACCACAAGACCGAGACAGAATTATTCTTATTGGTTTCAGGCGAGATTGTTTTCCAGCGGTTCCACTAGATTGGGGGCGGCTAGTATATCCTAACCGAACGGCTTTTGAATATTCGTGGCCGAGAATTGAAAGCTTTGTTCCTGATGTGGCAAAGCCCGTACCTAATCATATACCTTTAGAATTAACCGTTCAACATTGGTTTGATAAAAACAATGTGGAAAAGCATCCAAATGCGAATCACGCATTCACCCCTCGTGCAGGTAAAGCGAAGTTTAAGGTGATTGGCGAGGGGGATGATAAGAAGAAATCTTATAAGCGATTACACCGTTGGAGATATTCGCCAACTGCGGCTTACGGAAATAATGAAGTTCATTTACACCCCTACAAAGCAAGAAGACTTTCAGCCGCAGAGGCATTGGCAATTCAATCCTTACCTGCTGAATTTGAATTGCCAGAGAGCATGACCCTTACAAATATGTTTAAGTGCATTGGTAATGGGGTGCCTTTTTTAGCCGCAAAAGGATTCGCTTCATCAATTCATAACCATATAAGGGAACATCATGAGAGTTACAGCGAGCAACTTAGTCGCCGCAATCAATCAACTGCCGCGTGATCGTGAATACAATTATATAAACCCACAAAATAAAGGCAGGATAGCTGTATACAATGTTGTCCTGCCGGAAGGCCCAATTCAGATAAAACGGTATGATGCAACAAAGGGGGAAACCCTCGAGAATGCAAAAATAGAAAGTATGTCTTCTTCTATGATTTGGCGACTTGCGAATGCGATTAGTGAAGAATCTCCTTTAAATATTGATAGAGTTTTTAATGGTAGTTACAATACTAGGTCTGTTTTAGAGGCTTTGCTTGCCCATACGCCCCAATTTTACCACTGTAAGCCTGGTCGCATTCAATATACCAATGGTCGCAGTGAGTTGAAAAAGGGGCACAAATATATTGTTTATAAGCCAAATGAACCGCATGAAAATGGGGTGCTCTACAAAACAGATATTAATTATGTAATATCTGAAATTTCACACGAAATTGTTCAAAGCGGGATTGAGCTAGATGACTTTATGCCAATCCAAGAAATGACTATCGAACAGAAAAGAGAGCATGCAAGGATTCAAGTTGCTCTGGTTCTTATTGGTAAACAATTAGGGTTTCGAACTTGGGTGGCTCAAAATGACCGTGGCATAGAATATGCGGGGAAAAGATTATCAGAGATGGACGGAGTGATTGAAAGGCTTGCGTCAGAACAGGTTGTTGCGTCATACCCAAAAGGCATTGAGGCTGCAAAAATGATAGATTGTATTTGGTTTAAGAATGGGCGCTTAATGCCTGCAGTGATGGAAATTGAGCATAGTACGGGTGTTACAAGTGGTTTAAATAGAATGAAGGGTTTTTATGAACTTGGGCCGCAAACACGCAATATAAGATGGACTATCGTTGCGCCTGATGGTGACCGAGGTAAGGTGATTCGCAAGGCACAAGCCCCTCAATTTGCAGAGTTAAATGCAAAGTTTTTCCCATATTCAGCAGTGATGGAACTATATTCAATTTGTGAGCGCCGTAAAATTCGTGGTGTAACAGATGAATTTTTAGATTGCTTTATGGAAAACTGTTTAGCGGCATAACGCCAATTGGGGAGAAGAAAATGGATAGAGCTATGCGGGCGAGTGTTTTGTTTATGGCCTTTGTGCTTGGGGCCTGGGTGCTTTATTGGATGCGGGATATTTTGGCACCATTTGCGTTGGCTGTATTCTTTTGGTTAATCATTGATGCCTTTGCCAAATGGCTGGATAAAAAGATTAGCTTCCTGCCTTATATGGCTACGCTCGGCATTGCGTTTTTTGTTGTGATTGCCAGCATGGTTGGGATTGGCTTGATAATTGCCGATACGGCTTTTGATGTGGCGGCCAATGCGAATGATTATGAGCATCGGCTCGGCGAGATTGTCAATCCGGTTATAGAGCGGTTCGGGGATGGTAGTTGGGACGGACTTGATGAGCGCTTTGGAATATCCACACGGGTGCAAGCTTTGCTCGGTGGTTTTGCTCGATCTGTGCAAGGTGTGATGTCGAGCTTTGTGTTTATCGCGCTTTATGTGGTGTTCTTGTTCGCGGCGCAAAATTCCTTTGGCAAGAAGATGAACGATCTGTGGCCGGATCCAGAGAAACGCAAACAGGCGGCGCGGGTCGGAGAGCGTATTCGGGTCAGTATCGAGAAATATCTAGGCATTCAAACTTTGATGAGCATTATTATGACCGTGCTGAGTTTTATCGTGATGAAAATGTTCGGGCTGGATAATGCTTTGTTTTGGGCCTTGGTGATTTTCATTTTGAATTATATCCCGGTGGTTGGCTCTGTCCTGGCCGGGATTTTGCCAGCCATGTTCGCGCTGGTGCAATTTGATACTTTACTGCCTGTTGGCATTATGGCCGGGCTGTTGTTTTTTGTGCAGTTCATTATTTCCAACACCGTACAGCCCAAAATGATGGGGGATAGTATGAATTTATCGGCACTGGTGGTGATATTATCGCTGGTGCTCTGGCAGGCTATGTGGGGTGGGGTTGGCGCATTTTTATCGGCACCGCTCACCGTCATATTGATGATTATTTTGGCACAGTTCTCGACCACGCGCTGGATTGCGGTGATGTTGTCTGCGGACGGTGATCCGGATGTGAAAGAGAAGAAAATTGCACCTTCAATGTAACTTAGGGTCTGTTTTAATTACTGCTGAGTTCCCCCATAATTTCTGACCACAAATTTGGCATGACTTTATTCAGTATAAGAAAAGCGATGAGGCCAAAAACTAATAAAAACAAAAATCTGCCGCCGCTACTGGCATCGCCGCGTGCGCCCCAACTATCGACACTTTTATTACCAACGCGCGTAATACTCGTATTCGTCTGACTATGGAGCATGGCCTCTATGCGGTTGCGTTCGGAATGGTCGCGTTGGTCGCGCTTGCGGACACGTTCCATATGTGATTCTGGGAACACATTGCTGTCACCTTTACCGGTTCGCAAACGCTCGCGTGCTTGCCTGAAGCTTGCCGGGTCGACTGTTCTTGGGTTTTTTGTTGTAGGAGTTTTTGTACTTCAGCCCAGTTTTTTTGGCCTGAGCCAGCTCTTGGCTTGCGGTGGGGTTTCTTTGTGGACGTGCCGCCGACAATATTCTTGAAGATAGGAATGACCACAAAAATGAAGATGAGAAAAAATATAAAACCGTCCATAATCTCTTTCTCCTGTTTATCCGTAGCTTAGCTTTTCACTTTAAGGGTAAAGTCGGCGCTTTGTCCATTGCTTCTTATCCATATCCCATTCGAACAACAAACGGTCATGGAGGCGAAACGGGCGGTCGCGCCAAAATTCTATCGACCTTGGCACGACCCGCCAGCCTGTCCAACCGGGTGGTAAGGGTATAGTGGCACCTGAAAATTTATGGCGCACATTTTCAATAGCTTCTTCAAACAAATGACGGGTTTTCATGGTTTTGGATTGCTGAGACGCCCACGCTCCCAATTGGGAATCTCTGGGTCTGGAGGCGAAATATTTTCCCACTTCCAATTTAGAGAGGGTCTCGACCGTACCGCGTATGCGCACCTGTCGGCGCAAAGACTTCCAATGAAAATTAAGGGCGGCCTTGGGGTTATGCTTTAACTGCACGCCTTTGGCGCTGGACGCATGGGAGTAAAACACAAACCCGCGCGCGTCTACGCCCTTAAGTAAAACCATGCGCACATCAGGCAAGCCGGTCTCGTCCACGGTGGCCAAAGCCATAGCATTGGGGTCATTTGGTTCGCCCGCCTTGGCTTCCGCCATCCAAGCCTTAAACAATATATAAGGGTCGTTGGCGCGAAACATTGCTTGCGTGTTTGCTTTCGCTTGGGACGCGTAATTTTTATCTGATTCTTTCATTGTTAACCATGCTTGTTAGTGAGGTGTTTACCATAGGAGGGATATTTATGTCTGTCTATAATGGTGGGCGATAAAAGGGAGAAACAAATGACACGGCATCAGGCAATGATGACATTGGGGCTAAATATGAGCGCCCGTGAAGCGGATATTCGTGCTGCGTGGCGCACAAAAGCAAAATTCTATCACCCCGATAGCCCTTATGGTAGCGCCAATGCGTTCTTGCAGTGCAAGCGCGCTTATGAAACCCTTATCCCGCCCGCGCCGCAATCCATCCGCGTACAAGCACGCTCGCGGGCGGTTTAAGTTCGGAAGTTTCAGAATTGACTGGCACGGCTGGCGCTGTTGTTGTAGCTAGGCTTCATGTCGCATAACACATTCGGACATATGTTTAGATTTACCAGCTGGGGTGAGAGCCACGGGTCAGCCATTGGCTGTGTGGTGGACGGTTGTCCGCCAGGGTTGGATTTGGACGAAAGTTATATCCAAAAATTCTTGGATAGCCGCCGTCCGGGTACATCAAAATTTGTCACCCAACGCCAAGAGGCCGACCAGGTAAAAATATTATCCGGTGTGTTTGAGGGGCGAACGACGGGGACGCCCATATCCTTACGCATAGACAACACCGACCAGCGCTCCCGCGATTATAGCGACATCAAACATGTCTACCGCCCGGGGCATGCTGATTTCACTTATGATGCCAAATACGGATTTCGGGATTATCGCGGTGGTGGCCGCTCCAGTGCCCGCGAAACCGCTATGCGGGTGGCGGCAGGGGCAGTGGCGCGCAAAGTGCTGGGAGATAAAATTGTTATACGCGGCGCACTGACCCAAATGGGCAGTAAGATGATTGACGGGGATAATTGGGATTGGGACGAAGTTGGAAACAATCCGTTCTTTTGCCCTGATAAATCCATGGCCGAAGAATGGGCAGACTATTTGGACGCCATTCGCAAAGATGGTAATTCGGTTGGCGCTATTGTCGAGGTGCAAGCAGACGGGGTTCCCGCTGGTTGGGGCGCGCCCATTTATGCCAAGCTGGACACAGAAATTGCCGCAGCCTTGATGTCAATCAATGCGGCCAAAGGCGTAGAGATAGGTTCGGGCTTTGCCACAGCCAGCTTTAGCGGCACGGACAATGCGGACGAAATGCGCATGAAAGATGGCAAGCCCATGTTTATGACCAATAATGCAGGTGGTATATTAGGCGGTATTTCCAACGGCGATACCATTGTCGCCCGTATGGCCATTAAACCAACATCGTCTATCCTAACCCCGCGCCAGACCATTACACGCCAAGGCGAGGAAACCGAAATCCGCACCAAAGGTCGTCACGACCCCTGCGTCGGTATCCGCGCCGTGCCTGTGGCCGAAGCCATGCTGGCCTGTGTGCTCGCGGATCATAAATTGCGCCATAGGGGGCAAGTTGGATAATGCCGGAATATGACGACCAAAACCCGCTCGTGGTTTTCGACGGCGTTTGTCATTTTTGTTCCCGCTCCATGCGTATTGTCTATACTCATGAAAAAAATATCCCCATATACTTTACCCCGACCCAATCCGGTTTAGGTCACTCATTACTTGCCAAACACGGCCTTGACCCGGACGACCCAAGCTCGTTCTTATTTTTATATCAAGGGAAAGTCTGGACATCGTCCGGCGCCGTCTTCGCTTTGGCAAAACTCTTAAAAGGCTGGCCGACATTGGTGCGGGTGTTTTGGATAATCCCGCGCCCTGTCACGGATGGGGTCTATAAACTCTTTGCTCGTAACCGCTATAACTGGTTCGGTAAAAGCAAGGTTTGCTTGATACCAAGTCCCGACATGAAATCTCGCCTGCTGGATATGCCGTGATAAAGACAGTTCTCATCATTGGGGGGTATGGGCAATTTGGGGGGCGGTTGTCGCGGCGCCTGTCGGACATAGGGGATATTACGGTTTTGGTGGCCGGGCGCACATTGTCCAAGGCGGAAGCTTTGTGCGAACAGTATGGCGGCAATCTCCGCCCCGTGTATTTCGATAGAAGTGAAGATTTGGACACACAGCTTGATAAATTTAAACCGTGGTTGGTCATAGATGCGGCGGGGCCGTTCCAAAGTGTTTTTGGCCATGGTTATACATTGGCCAAAGCCTGTATACGGCACGGCGCGCATTATATAGACCTGTCAGATAGCGGCACATTCACCCAAGGCATTAGCCGATTGGACGCGAGGGCGCAGGCGGCCGGGGTTGCAGTGGTGAGCGGTGCGAGTTCGGTTCCCGCATTGTCATCAGCCGTCGTGGATGCCGCAATGCCCAATTTTACGCAAATAACGTCTATAGAAGGTGGCATCTCTCCTGGCGGGAAAATTGATATTGGCATGTCGGTGACCCAAGCCGTGCTGTCCTATTTGGGTAAACCGCTCAAAATTTTTCGGGCTGGGGCATGGACGACCGAGCTAGGCTATAGCCGCGTCCATGTCCACAAAATTGCTTTACAGGGCGAAAAACCTTTGTGCCGGAAATTTGGTTTGTGTGATGCGCCGGACTTATTGTTGTTCCCAGAGCATTATGACGGGGTTGAAACGGTGCGGTTTTACGGCTCGCAAGAACTTTGGATCATACACATCAATATCCGCATTCTAGCTTGGCTGCAAAAGCGCGGGATTGTGCGGAATTTGCAAAACCATGCAAAAATATTGCGTTGGATTGGTACACAATTTGGCCGTTTCGCTTCTGAGCGCGGTGGTATGTATATGCGCATTTTAGGCATTGATGATGACGGCAATCCCATAAGCCAACAATGGCACCTCATAGCTGAAGAAGGGGATGGTCCATTTATTCCGACATTAGCAGCAGAAATATTGACCCGACATTGGCTTGCGGCGAAACCAAAGTCTGGTGCCCGCGCAGCGCTCAGCGAAATTACGCTGAGCGAATTTGAACACGTATTTACCAGCCTCTCAATCAAATCAGAATTTGAAGATGTGCAAGCTGCGCCCTATTTATTTCAGCAGGTTTTGGGTGCTGACTTTGAAGAACTGCCCGCTGCTGTTCGCAGTGGCCACCAAGTCTCTAATACAAAAACTATGCGCGGACGCGTTGATGTGGTGCGCGGTAAAAATCCACTGGCACAATTGGCGGCCAATATTATCGGGTTTGCTAAGACTGGAAGTAACAAGCCTATAACTATTTCTATGGAGGTTCTGGACGGCATGGAAATATGGACGCGGACAATTGACGGTCAATCATTTTGTTCGGCTCTGTCCAAAGCCTCAAACCCTTTCGAGATATATGAACGCTTTGGCCCCATAAAATTCAAAATGAAATTCCGCATAGAAGACGAAAAGCTTCACTATGATATAATCTCCGCTAAAATGCTCGGTATCCCGTTCCCAAAATTTCTCCTCCCCAAATCTATTACCCATGAGCGAGCTGAAGCCGGAAAATTCATCTTTGATGTGGAAGTCCGCCTCCCGCTTTTAGGACGCTTAATTGCCTATAAAGGGCGCTTGGTATAATCATTTTTTCTTCTCTATCTTGGAAGCTTTCTCAGACAATGCCTGAGTTGGCGACACGGGCTTCACCGTGGATGTTATAAGGCTATTCGTAGCTGATATAGGCTCTACAGGTGGTATCGTAACATCATATGGCAGCGTAGAAGTGTCTGGTTTGTGCCTTCGGATGTAATTGCTTCTTTGCTTGCATTGGGCTTCGGAAATGGCATCTGCGGCTGTTTCGCCTATTGACCCAGCAAGGCTTATGCTAGCAGTAGAACTATATTTGAAGCCCATTTTTATGGCGCAGGAATGATATTTTTTATCCCATGTGTACAAACATGTCAGACATGCCGCATTATATGCATCTTGTTCAGCTTGTTCGGCATCCGCAGCCGCTTGAGCCGCATCTTGTTCAGCCTGTGCAGCGGCTTGTGCTGCTTCAAAATCGGCACACCACTTCTTTGGAATCCAAGCATCACTACGTGTTGTTCGTGTGCCATTGCCAAGAATTTTGTCCGCATCCATTTTCACAAAGAAACCATTATCTGAATTAGCCCAAGTGGGCGGTGTGCTTCGTCCTTTAAAACCACCCCCATTGCAAAAATAAGTTTTGGTAGCAGTGCTCAGTGAAAACTGATTGAGCAAATCTGTGACTGCAGTCTCATTTAGGTAGTTGGGAAATGTTGATTCCCAGGCTGTCTTCATGCATTTCTGAGTCCGTGAGGGTGTGCCGCCGTCAAATCTTGCTATTCCACTTTGTGAGAAAGACTTATCATAAACAGTATATGTCCGTCCCGTACCATTATCAGAATAAATGGCCGTAATTGTGACATTGCAAGTATAGCTGGCGTAGGCATTGGTATTGTAAATAAAAATACTCATCAGCATAATAAAGAAGAATGATAGTGTGCGCATGATTATCTCCATTGTTGTGTACTTACTATCTATATAGGAATCTTCGGTGTAAGAGCGTGATATTTTACATAATTTGATTATGAACCCAATATAAATTTCTACCTCAGAAAGGGTTCAGACGAGATTTTCTATAAAGCAATCCTACACAGACGATGAGTCTGGGAACACCGACAGGCAATTCCGCCGCCCGGGTTCTAGTTTTGGAGTTTGACATGAAAATGCTTACAACCTTACGCGCCGCCACTTTTGCGACCCTCGCAGGTGCGGCAATTTCTCTGCCTGTTGTGGCTCAGGCTACAGATTATAATAGAGGCTATTATGATCCGAATCAAAAGTGCCGTTCAAACGAAAATGATGCCCAATTGGTCGGCGGCTTGCTCGGCGCTGTCGTTGGCGGTGTCGCAGGGTCACAAGTAGCTGAAAACGGCGCACGTACCGAAGGTTCTGTTATTGGTGCCGTACTTGGTGGCCTAGCGGGTGCTGCCATTGGTGACGAAAGTGTTGATTGCGACAAAAAACGTAATCGGCGTTATAATGCGCCCTATAGTGGTCAGACATATGGTCGCCAAGCGCCCGTTATTTATGATCGCACGGTAACAACGCGCCGCATTTACCAGCCGAACCGCACATATCGCAACAATGGATATCATGACAATTATTACCGCAATAATGGATATAACAATGCCGGATATAATTATGGTAGTTATGGCTACAATCAGCGTAGCGGTTTGCGGGCTCAGCTAGAAGACGTGCGTTACCGCCTGCAGGACTTACGCAGGGAAGAGCGTTGGTTGAAACGCGAAATGCGCTATAGCTATAGTCAGCGTCTTGAACGTCGCTGGGATCGGGTTTGCAATGAGATCGAGCGATTAGAGCGCAAACAGCACCGCTTGAAAAAGCGTCTGCGCAAGCAAAATAGAAACCACTACTAGGTTTACATATACCAAGATTCGGGTTCGCTTGTGCGAGCCCGTTTTTTTATATTCTCCTCTAAAGCGAAGAACTTTAGGTTTTACATTATGACTGCTGAAATTAGGTGAAATGGTGTAAAAATTGCACTAAATTTGTCCAATAAAGTAAATGTCCCGCAATGGGACAAGCTCCTATACCTAGATTGGTGGGGTCGGGGGTGACTGAGAAATGGAGAGACTAATGGCAACGAAAACAATTTCTACTGTGCTATTTACCAGTGTATTTGCGGGTGCATTGATGCTATCAACATCGGCATCTGCACAGCTATTTGGTGGCAATAACGGCAATACTTTACTCGGTGCTGGTATTGGCGCTGGTCTTGGTGGTGTTTTAGGTTCGAACCTAGCTGGCTCAGGTGTGCAGCAAGAAGGTACGGCCATTGGCGCCGCACTCGGAGGGCTGGTTGGTGCGTCTCTCGCTAATGGCGGTGCTAGCCGCTACGGTAGCTCAAGCCGATATGGTGGTTATGTACCTGCCTATGGATACGGTGCGCCGGGCGCTGGATTTAGCGGTGGCAATAATGGCCTAATCGGCGCAGGGCTTGGGGCTATTGCAGGCGGTGTGCTTGGATCGAATTTAGCTGGCGGCGGCGTGCAAGACGAGGGTACGGCTATTGGTGCTGTGCTTGGCGGTTTGGTTGGATATGGCATTGGCCAGCAAGTTGGTGGTGGTGCAAATGGTTTTGGTGGCGGTTATCCTGCTCCACTTCCCTATGGCGGTGGGTATGCAATGCCAGTTCCGATGTCAGCCACTCAATATATCCAAGGCGGTAATGTGGTGAACACATATGCAGTGCCGCAAACAACGTACAAAGTCTATCACCCAGCTCCGGCGCCTCAGATTAAATATGAACATATCTATCAACCGCAACAAGTCATTAACAAGCGGATTGTCCACCCTGCGCCGGCACCTAAGATCAATTATGAACATGTTTATATGCCGCAAGAGACAATCACTAAACGGATTGTTCATCCTGCGCCTGCGCCAAAAATTGAATATGAGCATATATATACGCCACAAGAGACAATCACCAAGCGGATTGTCCATCCGGCACCAGCTCCCAAAATTCAATACGAGCATGTCTATACACCCGATCCGGAGCCAATTACAAAGACACTGCCGGCACCAACTGGTACATATTGCTATGCAGGATCCGATAAGCGCTATGATTATTTAGGTAATCTAGTTGAAGGGGCAAGCTGTAATTAGAAGGTAGATTTTTGTTATGATATATCACTATAGCTTCAGCTAAGGTTCATCTTGGATATGTTAACGGCGTATGAAAATGTGTCTTTACGATGGACCTGAAAGGAACCAATATGAAAATCATTCTAAAACTAGCGGCGGTAACCGCAATAGCACTGGCGACGCCTATGGTAGCCAATGCTCATGATAACGGCTATGCCCACAGTCACCGTAGTAATAGTGGTGACCAATTGGTCGGTGGCCTGCTCGGCGCAGTGGTTGGCGGGGTCATTGGCTCAAACGTAGCTGGTGGTGGCGTGCAAGATGAGGGCACAGCAATTGGCGCAGTCATTGGCGGTCTTGCGGGCGCGGCCATTGCGGGCGGCAACAATAATACTTATAATAATGGCGGCTATTATAGGCAAGCTTATAGACAAGACTATTACGGTACTGGCTATACCAATTACGGATACCGGCAGCCCTATTATGGCGGTGGGTTCAATCAGGCCTATTTCCCGCGAACTTCTTATTATGGCGGCAATTATGGCAGCGGGTTTTACGGCAATAGCCGTCCGCACGTCAACTTCAGCATAAGTTCCGGCTATGGTGGCTTTGGTTCTTATAATTATCGGCCTCGGCGCGTGCATCGTTTACGCACACATCGTCCACGCCATCATCACCACCATGTACATAACAGACATTGCCGCCATTAGCTTGTGTGGGCGCTATGAATAAAACAGGCCGTTCTTGGACGAGCCTGTTTTATGCCCCTAATGGGGGTAACGTGGGTGCGCCTCTCCCTTGCGCCGGGCAAGCATTTGCCAAACCGTTAATAAAAGGTTAACAAGCCCCACACAGATTGTGAGGTTGTATGCGCATGTTAAGAATATTCGGTTTGGGACTGGCTTTGGCTGTTTTCTATATACCCGCGACGGCAGGGACGCTAGCGGATTATACAGCAAAACCAGGACAGTATAAAATCGAGAACGGGGTCAGGGTGTTCCGTGTTCAATCCATGGCAAGCCAGCGCCTGCACGACCCAGTCTACCAAATGCGGCAAAGGCAATCCCTAAAACAGGCGAAACTTAAAGCTTTCGAACGCGGCTATGATGCAGGCTTCGAAGCAGGTTATGACAAAGCACAACAGAAACATCGCCCACGCCGCAACCGTTATAATTACGGACGTCGCTATTCAACATCTGGCTATAATCCTAGGTATAACAGGTTCAGATCAAATATAAGCTATGGCCGCCCGGCCTACCTAGCGCGATCGCCAAACAATCGTTAAGCCAAAAACGCGGTTTCGGCCATATCTCGCCCAATCACAGAAAACACTTTTTCAACAATCGCTTGGGCATCGAGTTTAGCAAGCTTATACATAAGCTCTGGCGTGTCGTGATCTATGAAAATATCTGGCAGCACCATGGAGCGGACTTTTGTGCCCCGTTCCAGGCGCCCGCTTTCCGCCAATTCGTTCATAACGAACGCCCCAAATCCCCCCATAGCCCCTTCTTCAATGGTAATAAGGACTTCGTGTTCATCCGCTAAACGCCTGATGAGTTTTTTGTCCAGCGGTTTAATGAAGCGCGCATCAGCGACTGTGGTGGACAGACCCAATGCATCTAAATCTTCAGCAGCCTTCAGGGCTTCACCAAG
>JALSHM010000338.1 GCA_026982235.1 Robiginitomaculum sp.
TGCCTTCCTTGTCTATTGCTAACAAATCAATTCGACGTTGAGAACCTGACCACTCTGAAAATTCCTCAGATATAACAATGCAATTTGGTGCTATAACTTCAATCTGTTGCTTTATTGCGGCTTGCAAATGCTGGCGTTCCAATATCCCTTCGGAGTTGAATGTTGTTGTTTCAACTTTTTGAAGTGAATTATTGCTGAAGCTATAAATTGCCATAAATTCTCAATTCCTTTGTAAAGCTAACGTCTAAGCATTTATACCCCGTGCGCAGTCCAGCATGGGGTATAAATGCTTAGACGTTAGAGCCTCTTGCAAAACCCCAAAAAAGCAACGAATTTCTTGGCGATTTGAAGCCAAATTTTGAGAGCGCGCCTGGCTCATTGTTGGTAAAATAAGGTTGTCACCAAAACCAACAGAATCATGAACATAGGACAAGATCTCATGAACCAGGCGCTCAACAAATTATCCCACACATGGAAGCACATACAAAGCTTTCTATTTCCCATGATGTGGGAAGAACTCGGTGAGTTGACAGTCAAGCAAAAGCTATTGGTAAATGTATTGGAATTCGCCAAACTAGAGGAACACCTCCCGTATGCCGGGCGATTTCCAGGGCACCCTCCTGAAGACCGTATAGCCATTGCTCGCGCCTTTGTTACCAAAATGGTCTACGACATGACGACCACACGAATATTGTTGGATCGACTGGCAAGTGATCCTACGATCCGCCGACTCTGTGGCTGGGAGCGAAGAGAGGAAGTACCGAGTGAAGCGACCTTCTCCCGCGCCTTTGCTGAGTTCGCTGAAAGCCGCCTACCGGAGCGGGTACATCAAGCGCTCATTGAGCAGCACCTTGGGGATCAGCTCATCGGTCACATTTCCAGAGACTCAACGGCAATCAGCGCCAGGGAGAAACCGGAAAAGAAAGTAGCGCCCGCACAAAAGAAGCCAAAGAAGCGGGGGCGGCCGAAAAAAGGCGAAGAGCGCCCCAAAGAACTTACCCGACTGGAGCGGCAAGCCACTGGTCAGCCTCTTTCTGAAATGATTGCCGAATTGCCTACGGCTTGTAATGTCGGCACCAAGCGAAACAGCAAGGGCCATACAACGAGCTGGATCGGATACAAGCTCCATATTGATGCATCCGATGGGGGCATCCCAATAAGCTGCATACTAACCTCTGCCTCCCTACACGACAGCCAAGCATCCATCCCATTGGCCGAAATCACCTATGAGCGAGTCGATAACCTCTATGACATGATGGATGCCGCCTATGATGCCCCGCAAATCAAGGCACACAGCCGCGCCCTTGGGCATGTGCCAATTATTGATACAAACCCGCGCAGCAAGACCAAGAAAGAGGCGTTGGCAGCGGAAGCAAAACGTCTTAAGTGAGTGAACCACACGCTTGCCGAAGATCGACGTTACAATGAGCGCAGTACCGTTGAGCGTGTCAACGGACGGATAAAGGACGAATTTGGCGCACGCAGGGTGCGCGTACGAGGACATGCCAAGGTGATGGCGCATTTGATGTTCGGTATCGTGGCACTCACCGTGGATCAACTGATGAAGTTTGTTGAATGATAGAGCTTACCTGCCAGACTCACGATAGAAAACACGTCATAACAGCCGTGTTGTGGAACCCTTTGCGCTTAATTTACGATTTTCCTTGCGATGCGAGAAAGACGATGTAAAACACCCCGATCATGGTGCGCGAATAATACTCATTCGCACCTAATTAGGGTGCGGTTTAGAAATTTGGACGCTGACCTGCAATAGTTTTGCAAGAGGCTCGTTAGGGTGATATTTAGGCATATTCGCCTGCTATTTTTTCTCAAACTCTATTCCCCGGTAATCAGCATGTCAACGCAGGATTCTGGAAACGATTTATTAACAGAAATGCGCGATTTGATGCGGTGTTTGCACTATTCCATCCATACTGAGCGCGCTTATTGTGACTGGGTTGTGCG
>JALSHM010000339.1 GCA_026982235.1 Robiginitomaculum sp.
GTACGGTAGAGAGCAAAAAACTAAGCTTTGCGGCGGCGAAACTGCCCAAGCTGGACACTGTTCTTTCAAACCCGCGCCAAAGATTTGACCTCGCCGCCGCCCGCCTGCGCCCCGATGCATTGGTGCGCGATATTGTGCGTAAAAATGACAGTGTGCAAAATGCAGGCCGCGAAGCCGTACGATCTATGGCCAGATATTTGCAAATGTCCCGTGACCGATTGGCAAGCGCAGGCAAGTTGCTCGAAGCTTATTCCTATCAAGGTGTGTTAGAGCGCGGCTATGTTTTGGTGAGCGATATGGACGGCAAAGTGGTGCGTAAAGGTAAGCCGCTGAAATCCGGCCAAGCCGTGAATTTGACCTTTAGCGATGGTAAACGCGGTGCAGTGATTGACGGCAAACCCAAATCCCGTGTAAAAAAACCTGTTAAAGCACCAGAAAAAATACAGGGTGACCTCTTTTGATTTCCCGTAAATTGATGTAGAAAGCTTTTATGTTAAATTTTACCAATGCCAACCGCGAAGCCAAAATCAGCTATGGCGCCTCCGATTACCTTATTTTGGAATCCGGAAGCTATGTTGTGTGTGCCGTCACAGAAGCTCGCATCCCTCTGGACGAGCTTAAATATTGGAGCGAGGACTTACAAGAAGCCTATATAGACGCTCAAGCAAGCCTCAAGCGCTGGCAAGAGACGCAGTCTAATAATGGGTAACAACCAAAAACATCCCAGCCCCTCACCTTGTTTCTCTTCCCTCCGAAGCAAAGATGGGAGAGGAGACGTTGGCTTGTTTTTCCTCGTTCCTTTATTGTCGTTCTGTAGGTTAGCCAATCTTAGCCTCTCCCATGGGGAGAGGCGCGCGACAGCGGGTGAGGGGGTAAGATGGTTTTTATGTGCACTATTCGCAGTTTTCCTAACGGCTTGCGGGAAAGCCGAGAGCGAAGCACAGATAACTAATATAAGTGAAGCGCCTACACGCAGTATTGACGAATCCTTAGAACCAATAAAATGCCAAGGAATTTTTGAGCAAGGCGGTTTGGTAAAATGCAAAACTATTCCAAATGGGATTGTTGCGATAGGCAAGATAAAAGTGCGTGCAGACAATGACGGTTATGTCATGCTAGGATTCGATAGAGACGCGCCAAAAAACGAAACCGTTACCATCTTTGTTGAAGATGGTGTTGAGTTGGCAAAAACGAGTTTTAAAATCACCCCGCGCGAATACACAATATCCCGCATAGACGGCCTACCGCCCAGCCAAGTTTCCACATTTTCGGACGCCCAGCTTAAACGCATTCGCGCCTCTTCTGCCCGTAAGAAAAAAGGCTTTGCCTCGCGCCAACAGACTATGTGGTTTAAGGACGGTTTTACTTACCCGCTTAAGGATTTCAAAAAAACTTCGCCCTTTGGCGCCCAGCGGATTTTGAACGGCGTTAAGAAAAAGCCCCATTACGGGGTTGATATAGCCGCCCCCATTGGCACGCCAATTTATGCACCTGCGGACGGGGTGGTATCCTTGGCCGATGATGATTTGTATTTTGAGGGGGCCATGGTGCTCATTGATCATGGCCAAGGGCTGATTTCTATGTATTTGCATATGGACGCCATAAACGTAGAGCCAGGGCAAGTGGTCAAACGCGGCGAAAAAATCGGTGCGGTAGGGTCAAAAGGTCGCTCCACCGGTCCGCACTTGTGTTGGCGCTTAAAATGGCGTAATCGCCATCTCGATCCTGAACTTTTGACCAAATGGCCTACTGATGATTAAACCCGCACAAGATTGTAACACTATGGCCGAAGTCCGCGCGGGCGTTGATGCTCTCGACCGTGAATTGGTGGCGCTCATCGTCCGCCGCCAAGCCTATATGGAAGCCGCCGCCCGCATAAAAACCGACCGCGCCGCCGTTTACGATAGCGTCCGTATCGAAGACGTAGTCACCAAGGTCAAAGCCGAAGCGCGCAAACAAGGG
>JALSHM010000340.1 GCA_026982235.1 Robiginitomaculum sp.
TACCTATTCTTATGAGCATATGAGCATATGAGCATATGGGGCTTATGTGCCATATGCGCGTAAAATGTAAATGGGTAAAAAGTCCGTTGCACATTGGCGAAAGGCGTGACATAAGGCGCGGCACAATCTTGGCAACGACGCCACTTAAATAGGAATTATAGTCGCAAGGGCATATTTAATGTTCGGCGCAAGAACAATTTGGATACGGACATGGAAGTAAAAGAAGCAAAATCTAAAGGCCTTTCGCGCTCTTTCGAGGTTAAAATCAGCAAAGAGGACATGGAAACCAAGCTGGCGGCCAAAATTAAAGAAATGCAGCCGCAAGTTAATTTGAAAGGCTTTCGCCCAGGCAAAGTCCCGATTAGCCATATTCGTAAAATGTTCGGCCAAAGCATTATGAATGATGTTGTGCAAGACACTGTTACAGAAACGACGCAAAAAGTTATCGAAGACAATAAATTGCGCCCGGCCGGCCAGCCTAAAATCGAACTGCGGGCCAATGGCGCAGAAGTAACGACGGGGAAAGCGGATTTGGAATACACGCTTGAAGTGGAAACAATTCCGGAATTTGAACCCGTAGATCCAAAGACACTTAAACTAACCCGTCTCACTTGCGAGCTTGAAGATAAAGACATAGACGAGCGTTTGGCCGAATTGGCCAAAGGTCAGATGACCTATAAGAAAAAAGCCAAAACCGCTAAAGCTAAAAAAGATGATGCGGTGCTCATAAATTTTGTTGGACGTGTTGACGGCGAAGCTTTCGACGGTGGTGCCATGGATGGACACCAATTAGTATTGGGGTCTGGTAGTTTTATCCCTGGCTTCGAGGATCAGTTGATTGGCGCGAAGGCTGGTGACAAATTGGACATAAAAGTAACATTCCCTGCTGAATACCAGGTTGCGGAACTGGCCAATAAAGAAGCCGTGTTTGAAACTGAGGTTTTAGAGGTTCAAGGCGGCAAACCTGCTGACCTTGATGATGAGCTGGCTAAGCTTTTCGGTTTTGATGATTTAGACGGTCTGAAAAAAGTTATTCGTGAGCAAGCCGAAAATGAGCTTAATGACCAATCGCGCATGAAGCTTAAGCGGGCTATTTTGGACGAGTTGGACAGCAAACACGACTTTGATTTGCCGCCCAATATGGTCGAGGCCGAATTTGCCAATATCTGGGCGCAGGTCGAGAAAGAAAAAGAAGCGGGCCAGCTTGATGAGGATGATGCCAAGAAGTCTGATAAAAAGCTGAAAGCTGATTACAAGAAAATCGCAGAGCGCCGCGTGCGTCTCGGCTTGGTTTTAGCGGAAATGGGCGGCAAAGCTGATATTCAAATCACTAATGAAGAGCTACAACAAGCCATGATTGCCGAGGCTCGGCGTTATCCGGGCGAAGAGCAGCAAGTTATCGAGTTCTTCCAAAAGAACCCAGAGGCTGTTGCGCAACTTCGAGCGCCTATTTTTGAAGAGAAAGTCGTTGATTTGATCATAGAGACTGCAAAAATCACCGACAAAAAAGTCAAGCGCGACGAATTATTTGAAGAAGACGCATTTGAGTAAAGTATATCCGGGTGAAATGTGACTGAAACAGTCACGTCCCCAAATTTCACCATAATCATAGAATGCGCCCTGCAGGTTTTGTAGGGCGTATTTGTTTTATGTTTAGCCGTTTGCTAGCTGAATGACCGGCTTATTTAGCAAGTCTCGCAGGGTATTTTTAATTTTGATGGCTTCATCCAGAGACATATCCCCCTCTATGAAGTCTATAAATTGTTTAATTTTTACGCCTTGCCCTTTTTTGACCACGCTATGGGTCTGTTGTAGCTCACGCATGTAATCCTCATTGCTAACTTTTACTACCGTTTTAGAGAATGTATATAGGCGATGTTGTATCGCAAACTTTTGGACGGCAGGCAGGCCATTGGCTCCAATGAGGGTGTTCCAGATGTCCAGTTCTAAGC
>JALSHM010000341.1 GCA_026982235.1 Robiginitomaculum sp.
AATTGTCACGGCGCCGCCCGCAAGGCCAGAGCCAACTACGCCGCCTGTAGTGGTGGAGCCAGAAGAGGTGACACCAGACCCAATTCCCGCACCCACGCCAGAGCCCGTGCCAGAGCCCGTGCCAGAACCTGCGCCTGAACCTGCGCCCACACCGAAGGGTGCGTTTGCAGGTCTGGCATATTGGCAAGACACAGATGCGACACCCGCTTTGAAGGCTTTTAAAAAAACCTGCGCGCTTTGGAAATTTAGACCTGATGAAAAATGGCTTAACCCGTCCTTGCCAAAATTTGGCCGTTATGCGGACTGGCGAGACGTTTGTAGTGCGGCAAAATCCGTACAAGCTAACCGCGCAAGTGCAGCCCAGTTTTTCCAAAACCATTTTGAGCCAGTTTCCTTAGGGGATAACACTGGGTTAATGACGGGATATTATGCGCCGGAAATCCCAGTGCGCAGATTGGCATCTTTGGAATTTTCTGAACCCATTTTAGCCAAGCCGACCGACCCGCGCATTCAGGCTTTGCCCCGCAAAGATTTGTCCGTCACATCCGCAACCGTGCTGGCCTATGGTCGCGCGGTCGATGTGTTTTTCTTGCAAATCCAAGGCTCAGGGCAAATTCGCTTTCAAGACGGCACCATATACCGCGCTGCCTTTGATGGCCATAATAACAAACCCTATACATCCATTGGTAAAGTGCTGATTGAGCGCGGTGAAATGACCAAAGACGAGGCTTCAAAACAATCCATAGAAGCTTGGATGGCGCGGGCGGGCTATATGAAATCAAAAGCACTCATGGCTGAAAATGCCCGCTATGTATTTTTTAAAACTGAACACGTCATTGAAGGTGAAGGCCCCAAAGGCGCTATGGGTATTTCCCTAACGCCAATGGGTTCCGTAGCGGTTGACCCACAACATTATCCTTATGGCGCGCTTATTTGGGTCGCGGGTAAATTCCCGAGCCAAGGCGGTGATTATATAGGGATAGACACGGGTCATCTTTTGGTGGCACAAGACACAGGCGGAGCTATAAAGGGCACAATGCGCGGTGATGTGTTTTTTGGCAATGGCCATGCGGCGGGCGAAAAAGCGGGCGTCATGAAACACCGCGCCAAATGGACTCTATTACTTCCAACAGCCCTCACACTAAAACTTTTTCCGACCTCGTGAATCCACAATCTCGAAAATCCATAATATGAACAATGGCCGCAAATTAAACGAAGATGACAGGCAAATATGGCACCGCGTCGCGCGCACAGTGCGCCCCTTGTCCGCACCCAATACGGGCGCAAAACCAGATATATATGTGCATATCCCGCTCGCGCCTGCCCCAATTTTACATCACAGCAAAGAAGACATCCAAACCCGTACCGACAAAAAGGTTCGCAGGGGACAAGTACATATTGACCGTACAATCGACCTGCACGATATGACCCGCGACGCCGCATTTGCAAGCCTGCGCCGCCGCTTGGTCATGGCCCATGAATGCGGACATCGCACCGTTTTAGTCATCACAGGCAAAGGCGCAAATTTGCAAGGCATATTGCGACAAAGCCTACATGGCTGGCTGAATGATCCGAGCTTGCGATATTTAATCGCCAATATAGCCCCCGCCCATATTCGCCACGGCGGGGCAGGCGCATTTTATGTTTTCTTGAAACGCAAATAGAGCATCGTGCGCTAAGTTAGAGCCGCTCACCATTCTCCGGTGTTTTTCATATCTTTCCATGGGGCTTGCACCGGGAGGCGGTCTCCTTGTTGCAAAAGCTCTACCGAAATCCCGTCCGGCGAACGAACAAAGGCCATATAGCCGTCATGGGGCGGGCGGTTAATGGTGTAACCCATATCCATCAAGTGCTGGCATTTAGCGTAAATATCTTCGGTTTGAAAAGCAATATGGCCAAAATTGCGGCCACAGGTATAAATCTCCGCTCCCAAGCCCTCGCTTTCGCCTT
>JALSHM010000342.1 GCA_026982235.1 Robiginitomaculum sp.
TATGACGTGTGGTATTGGTACCGCCCTGCACCGCAAGACCCGCCGGCTTGTTCAGCGCAATCAGGTCATTATCCTCATAAATAACCATGTTCTTCATAAAATTTATATCCGCGTCCGACATCAGGCGCGGTGGTCTTTTCTCACCCGGTTCAGGCAGAGGCGGCACGCGGATATTTTGCCCAGCTTCTAGCCGTAACTTGCCTTTGGCCCGTTTGCCGTCCACCCGTAATTGCCCCGTACGCAGATATTTCTCGACCCGACCATGGGGGATATGGGGGAATTTACGCTTGAACCATCTATCAAGCCGCGAACCATCGTCGCCCGCATCTACAATAATATTTTGCACACCGCTCATGAAATATACCTTTATGCCCCGAACACTTTACGAGCAATAACCAAGCCAATAAACAAGGCTAAAATTGAAAACACTACGGAGGCGGAAATATAGCCCAGCGCGACTCCATATGCCCTGGTTTCGATCATGCGCATAGCATCCAGAGAAAACGCTGAAAATGTCGTGAAACCACCCAACACACCGACCGCCAAGAACAAACGCAAATTATTGGCACCACCCGCCAGCGTAGACCCCTTAAGCGCGAGCCAGCCAACCAAAAGCCCCATCAAAAATCCGCCAAATACATTGACCGCCAAAGTCCCATAAGGATAGCCCGGCCCCATAATGCGCAAGGACAAACCGCCGAGCAAATGCCGCCCGCTCGCCCCGACCGCTCCCCCAAGCGCAACATATAATAATCCGTTCATAATCTAATCCGTATTGATGCCCCTCACAAAAATGCAGTGATACGCCGCGCGAACCAAATGCGCAAGGTTTGTATAGGGTGAACAATTCTTAACCCGCGCAACAGCTATTGCAGATTGCTTGGCCGACAAATTTGTGTATTTTTACTTTATGCGATTATTAAGTGCCATATTACTGACCTGCACATTTGCCGTTGCGGCACAACCCGTTTTGGCGGGCACGCCTGACGCAATAGTCGCCGCAGCGCAAGAGCGCACGCAGGCCGATGTGCGTTATGACGGTAGATATATTAGCCTGAAATATCCAGGGGGAGATGTACCGGCGGATATAGGGGTTTGCACCGATGTTATCATACGCACTTACCGCGCCGCACTTGGGTTTGATTTTCAAAAAGCCGTCCACGAAGACATGCGCGCCAATTTTAGTGCTTACCCAAAAAACTGGGGGCATAAGCGACCCGACAAAAATATCGACCACCGCCGCGTCCCCAATTTGGAAGCCTATCTCAAACGCCAAGGCGCAGCCCTAACGATAACCCAAAAAGCGGAAGATTATCTTCCAGGCGATATTGTCAGTTGGCGCCTCATTGGTAATGTGCCCCATATCGGCATTGTCTCAAACAAGAAATCCCAAGCGGGCACGCCGCTCATTATCCACAATATCGGCGGAGGCCCCATCGAAGATGACCTACTCTTCCACGCAAAAATCAACGGCCATTTCAGGTTTTTGCCGAAAAGGTAGAGAAAGCAGAAAATATTACCAATAGGTTTCGCTAACGCGCCTGCGGCGCGAACGTTGCGTGGGCGCGGCAATAGGTGCCGACGGCCAATCACCGCCACTGCCAAGGGCTCCGACCAACCAGTTCCGAAGCCTCGCTGCACTCAGAAGATCTGGCCGACTGCAAATTGAGGATTTGACGCTCTTCCTTCCCCCACTTGTGGGTTTGAGCCAAAGCGGGGCAAATGCCCCGTGACGCGAATGAGTGCCGGAGCGCAGCGAAGGCGATGGGGGGACTAATTACCGTATGGCGCAAGACTATAGCGCGTCCCCCCATCGAGCGCCAAGAGGCGCCCACTTCCCCCATAAATGGGGGAAGAAATATTGGCCAAAGTCAATATGCGCAGTCACCCAGAATTTCCGAACTGGCGCAGCCAGTGAGGCTCCCGGCCTGCGCCGGGATGAGC
>JALSHM010000343.1 GCA_026982235.1 Robiginitomaculum sp.
CGCCGCCGCTTTCGAAAGCGGTAGCTTTACCCTGCCAGATGGTACGGCGGTCGGTACGGGGCAAAGGGGCGATTTAAAAGCGACATTGGCTGCGGTCTTACTCGATGAAAATGCTACGCGTTTACCGTCACAAACGCCGGGCGACTTTGGTAAAATACGCGAACCCATGCTTAGGTTTGTGAATTGGGCGCGCACATTCGGTGAAACCACGCCAGACAGTGCGGATGAATGGCGGCTTAGGAACATGACTAGGTATTTGGGGCAACACCCGTTTAAGGCCAAACATGTGTTTAATTTTTTCGAGCCTGAGCATGTAGCGCCCGGCACTCAAACCGGTGCGGCGGGTTTGACCATACCGGAACTTCAAATTATCAATGAAAGTAGCGCCATTAGTTATATCAATTTTATCAATCGGTTTATTTATGACACTTCACCCACGCGATCCGGTGATCCGGACGGCGGTGTAAATGCGGATTACTCAAGACAGATTGCTCTTGCCGATGACGCGCAGGCATTGGTTGATGACCTCGACCTGATACTGACAGGGAAACAACTCAGTAATGTCACCAAGAATCGAATTATCGAACTGTTGGACGAGATTCCTGTGGAAGCGGGAAGTGAGGATGAAGACAGGATTTCCCGCGTTAGGGTGGCTATTTCAATGGTGATGACATCACCTGGTTATCTGGTTCAAAGGTAGAGGGTATTATGACAAATAGACGTTATCCAAGCGATAGAAGAACATTCCTGAAGGGTATATCCGGAGCGGGGGCATTGTCCTTTCTTGGTGGAACAGGCGTATTATCGGCAATAGGAAATGGAGCTGCCCATGCTGCAGAGGTGTCCGGTTACAAGGCACTGGTTTGCCTGTTCTTGCACGGGGGGCAGGATTGCCATGATACGATTTTGCCTTATGATCAGGCTTCCTATGACGACTATGCACAATTGCGTCCGGGGCTTTTGGCTGATTATGCTGCCAAGCAAGGCGGCTCTAACCGAACGATTGATCGTTTGCTGCCGCTGAACCCGCAAAATGCCACAGATTTTGGCACACGTCAATTTGCCTTGCCGGACGAATTAGCGCCAATAAAAAACCTGTTTGACAGTGGAAATGCGGCTATATTGGGTAATGTTGGCCCGCTCCTTCAACCCATGACCCGTGCGGAATATCGAAGCGGTTCTTTACCGCGTCCGAAAAAATTATATTCTCATAATGACCAGCAATCCACTTGGAAAAGTAATGCGCCAGAGGGTGAGATTGTGGGTTGGGGAGGTAAATTTGCTGATGCAGTTGTCGCGTCGGGAGCAAATAGTGAGGCCATGTTTACCGCAATTACCGTAGATGGAAATACGGTGTTCTTGTCCGGGGACAGTGTACAACAATACGCTTTGGATTATAATGGCCCCCCGCGCGTCGGTGGGCTTTGGAATTACCGTAGTCCATTGCTTGGTACAGGGGGGCGTTCAGAGCGCGCCAAGCAATTACTGGAGGAAAATTACCGTATTGCTGGCCTAGGGACACCCAATCTCCTCAAGCGCGACTTAGCTACTATTAGTAATCGTTCCTTTGATTTGAATGCGACTTTTGCAAATGCACTGGCGAACGCGACAGAATTACAAACTCAATTTCCCGAAAATAGCACAGGCCGACAACTCAGATCAGTTGCTGAAACTATCAATATACGTAGTGCTATTGGTGCAGGACGACAGGTTTTTTACGTCGGGATTGGTGGGTTTGATACCCACGATAGTCAAGCTACACAACTTGCGGACAGACATACACAATATGCCAATGCCATAGCGGCCTTTTATCAGGCAACTGAAGAAATGGGGATGGAAAATAATGTAACCCTGTTTACTGCATCAGATTTCGGCAGAGCATTGCTGGAAAATGGTGACGGTACTGACCATGGCTGGGGAGGGCATCAATTCATTGTCGGTGG
>JALSHM010000344.1 GCA_026982235.1 Robiginitomaculum sp.
GCGCATGTGTATCGTTAAATCCGTCCATAATAATACCCTTAAAATTTTCCACATGCTAAGCAAATGCCCCCAAAGGAGCAAGCCGCAATCCACCCACTAACTCATTTGTGAAAGTGTGTGAAGAGCATCAAAAAACCCGCTCACACACAGACCTCAAAAAACCCGCTCATACCCAACCTTTAAAAAACCCGCTCATACCCAGCCACGACTGGGTATCCAGCGCATAAAGAGCGAGCGACCAACGGGAATGCCTTTTGTGAAAGCTCGCACATTATTATTTGACTGGTTTCCCGCTTTCGCGGGAATGAGCGGGGTATGGGTGGTTACTTAATATTGGAAAAATCCAGATAAGGCTCGAACTCTTTTTCTATATCTTTTGATATGTTTTCCATACTCTTTCTTGAGATTTTTAACTTCCGTATAATTTCAGACCATTCCTCACTGCCATGTTACGCCGCCCTAAGCCTTAAACGGATCGCGCATTAAAATTGTGTCTTCGCGTTCTGGTGATGTAGAGATTAGGGCTGCGGGGACGCCTATGAGTTCTTCTAGGCGGCGGATGTATTTTATGGCTTGGGCGGGGAGGTCTGCGGTTGTGCGTGCGCCGACAGTGGTGTCGTTCCAGCCTTCCATGGTCTCGTAGACGGGCTCGACAGCGGCTTGGTCGGCGGCGCTGGCCGGGAAGCGGCGCAGGCGTTTATCGCCGAGTTTATAACCAACGCAGATTTTAATCTCTGGCATACCGTCCAGCACATCAATTTTGGTCAGGGCGATGCCGTCAATCCCGCCAATAGTGATAGCTTGGCGCACCATAACCGCGTCAAACCAGCCGCAACGTCTTTGCCGCCCGGTTACTGTGCCAAATTCATGGCCGCGCTCACCGAGGCCTTGGCCGACTTCATCGAACAATTCTGTGGGGAATGGCCCCTCACCAACCCGGGTAGTATAGGCTTTGGTAATGCCCAAAATATAAGACAGTGCCTTGGGGCCCATGCCAGAACCGCCTGCTGCTTGTCCGGCAATAGTGTTGGAAGAGGTGACAAATGGATAAGTCCCGTGATCTATGTCGAGCATCGCCCCTTGGGCACCTTCAAATAAAATACGTTTGTCGGCGCGCGAAGCTTTGTCAAGTTCGTGCCAAACCGGCCCCATAAACGGCAAGATTTTTGGTGCGATTTCCAAAAGTTGCTTGGTGAGTTCATCCGCATCCATAGGCTTATGACCAAGGCCTTGTCGCAGGGCATTATGGTGATGTAGAAGATTTTCCACGCGTGCCGCCAATCCCTCAGCATCCGACAAATCGCAAACGCGAATAGCCCGCCTTGCCACTTTGTCTTCATAGGCCGGGCCTATGCCGCGCTTGGTGGTACCAATTTTAACCCCATCGGCGCGGTTTTCGCGAATAGCATCCAATTCCCCGTGAACCGGCAGGATTAAAGTCGCCGTCTCAGAAATCATCAAACTGTCCGGGGTAATCTTAACGCCCTGCTCTCGGATACGGCTCATTTCGTCAATCAATGCCCAAGGGTCAACCACGACCCCATTGCCAACAACAGACAATTTGCCGCCGCGCACGACGCCAGAAGGCAGCAATGATAATTTATAAACTTTGCCGTCTATAACAAGCGTATGCCCGGCATTATGCCCACCCTGGAAACGGGCGATTACATCTGCCCGGTTTGAGAGCCAATCAACGATTTTCCCTTTGCCCTCATCACCCCACTGAGAGCCAACTACCACTACATTTGCCACACAATATCCTTTATTTAACGATTAGAACCTACGCGCAACGCGAAAGCCGAGTTCGTTTGTACCTTCATTCTCGGGCCCGCCGAGTATCTGTCCATGACTTAGATGTTCAAACGTCACTTCGCCAGCCCATTTTTCGTTAAATTTGTAACCCAAAGCAAATTGCGTGCGAAACAACACTTT
>JALSHM010000345.1 GCA_026982235.1 Robiginitomaculum sp.
AAAAGATTAAAGCTGGGGAAGCCGTCGGTATGGGCCTGGTGAATGCGGCAGTACCCCAAGCCGAATTGATTGACGCGGCAAAAGCTTGGGTTTTGGAGAACCCGAAAGCCAAGCAGCCATGGGATGCAGACCGTTTCCGTTTCCCTGGCGGCGATCCGTGGACACCCAAAGGTTTCCCCATGTTTGCAGGTGCCCCTGCTATGGTGCGCAAAGAAAGCTACGGTAATTATCCGGCCATGCCGAATATTTTGAAGGCGGTTTATGAGGGAAGTCAAGTGCCCATGGACGCAGCACTTCGGATAGAGACACGGTATTTTTGCCAGCTTCTCTTAAACCCGAAAACCCAAAACATGATCCGCACATTATTTATCTCCAAGCAAGCCATTGATAAAGGCGGCGCTCGCCCTGCCTCGCAAAAACCCGGCGAGATTAACAAGATTGGCGTTATCGGCGCGGGCTTTATGGGGGCAGGGATTGCATATGTGTCCGCCATGGCTGGCATCGAAGTTGTGCTGATTGACCGTGACCAAGAAAGTGCGGACAAAGGCAAAGCGCTGACGGAGACCGAGCAAGCCAAGCGGGTCAAGCGCGGCAAACAAACCCAAGAAAAAATGGACGCAATCCTCGCACGGATTACCCCGACCACGGATTACGCACTTCTGTCTGATGTGGATTTGGTGGTCGAAGCCGTGTTTGAAAATTCTGAGCTAAAAGCCAAGATTACGAAAATGGCGGAAGACGTTATCCCCGAGACAGCCGTCTTTGGCTCTAACACGTCCACCATTCCCATCACAGATTTGGCCAAAGCCTCCGCGCGGCCTGAAAACTTTATTGGTATTCATTTCTTTAGTCCCGTGCATAAAATGGCTTTGGTGGAAATCATCAAGGGTAAACAGACATCGGACTATGCGATTTCTCGCGCCCTAGATTTTGCGACACGGATTAAAAAGACCCCGATTGTGGTCGAAGACACGCGCGGGTTTTATGCCAATCGCTGCGTTATGCGCTATATTGGCGAGGGCTATAACATGCTCTCCGAAGGCGTGAAACCAGCGCTTATTGAGCAAGGCGCGCGCATGGCGGGTATGCCCGTGGGCCCGTTGTCTTTGCAAGACGAAGTAGCCCTAGACCTCGGGTATAAGATATTACAGCAAACCAAAAAGGATTTGGGTAATCAATATGTGCCGCACAAAATGGATCCGATTATCACGGCTATGGTCGAAAAATATGACCGATTGGGCCGCAAAAATGGCAAAGGTTTTTACGACTATAATGGCCGGGAAAAATCTCTGTGGCCGGAACTGGGGCAATTTGCCGTGGACGGTATTTTGGATGAACAACCAAATGCCGCCGAGGTTAAAGACCGCATTCTCTATGCCCAAGCCATTGAAGCCGCACGCACTATGGCCGAAGGTATTATTCACGATCCCCGCGAAGCGGATCTCGGCTCCATATTCGGCTGGGGTTTTGCGCCTTATACGGGCGGGGCTATCAGCTTTATCGACATGACGGGTATTCCGGCTTTCGTAAAACGCGCCGACGCATTACGGGCGACTTACGGCGAACAATTCGAAGTGCCAGAACTGCTGCGCGACATGGCCAAGAGCGGCGAAACCATGTACGGGAAATTCGGCAAGAAAGCGGCGCGTTATAGCAAATCCGCATTGGACAAAATGCTGGAAAAAGACGTGGTAAAAATCGCCAATTCCATGGGCATAGACGCAAGTGTCGATGACCTCAAAGCCGATACCATCGCTAAGGTATTAGCAGAGCAGGAACGCACATGACCGATTTAGTCACCTACAAACTCGAAGACGGCATTGCCATAATCCAGATGGACGACGGCAAAGCCAATGTCTTATCCCCCGATATGCTCGACCAATTAGACGCCGCTTTTGACAAGGCCGAAGCTGACAAAGCCGTAGTCATA
>JALSHM010000346.1 GCA_026982235.1 Robiginitomaculum sp.
AGACATCCGCTTCACCGAGAGAATAGCCCGACAACACCTGGGCGATTTGCATCACTTGTTCTTGGTAAATAATAATCCCGTAAGTTTCCTTGAGAATGCCTTCAAGACTGTCATGGGGATAACTTATGGGTGAACGGCCAAATTTTCGTTCAATATATTCAGGGATGTTGCGCATAGGCCCCGGGCGATAAAGCGAGATAATCGCGGTTAATTCTTCGATGGAATTTGGCGCCATTTTACGCAAAGTATCGCGCATACCCGAACTCTCTAACTGGAATATGCCTTGAGACAAGCCAAGCTCTAGAAGCTTATAAGCCTTAGGGTCATCCACTGGGGTGGTGTCTAAATCGAGTATAATGTCTTGTTGCTTGAGATATTTAAGCGCACGGTCAATCACTGTCAGAGTTTTTAAACCCAAAAAGTCAAATTTAACCAATCCTGCTTTCTCGACCCATTTCATGGTAAATTGTGTAGCCGGTATTTCCGAGCGCGAATCCCGGTAAAGCGGCACCAACTCGGCTAAAGGCCTATCGCCGATCACCACACCCGCCGCATGGGTCGAGGCATTGCGGTACAGACCTTCGAGCTGCAGTGCCATAGTCAAAAGCTCTTGCACGGCGGGTTCGCTATCGCGCTCGCGCTGCAAAGCAGGTTCAATTTTAATCGCTTCTTCCAAAGTCACCGGGTTGGCCGGATTGGACGGGACTAATTTAGCCAAGCGGTCCACCTGGCCCAAAGGCATTTGCAAGACCCGCCCGACATCACGCACCACTGCGCGGGCTTGAAGCGTGCCAAATGTGATAATATGCGCAACCTGTTCTTCGCCGTATTTCTCTTGCACATAACGGATAACTTCACCGCGACGCTCTTGGCAAAAATCAATATCAAAATCAGGCATTGATATACGTTCAGGGTTCAAAAACCGCTCGAAAATCAAACCGTAGCGCAAGGGGTCTAAATCGGTAATAGTTAGCGCCCAAGCCACCACAGAACCCGCACCAGAGCCCCGTCCAGGTCCGACCGGAATACCTTGCTCTTTTGCCCATTTGATAAAATCCGCAACGATGAGAAAATAACCGGGGAAGCCCATTTTTTTGATAACATCCAATTCAAAAGCGAGCCTATCAAAGTAGACCTCACGCGGCTCAGCTGGGGTCACCTGCTTCAAGCGCTTTTCCAATCCCTCCCGCGCCATGCGGGCTAGAATATCGTTTTCAGTCTCATTACCATCGCCAAAGCCAGGTAAAATTGGGGCGCGCATTGGACTGCGAAACGCACATCTCCTTGCTATTTCCACTGTATTTTCAATAGCTTCCGGGATATCCTTAAACAAATCAGCCATAACTTCGGGCATTTTAAGATAATGTTGCTTCGAGACATGGCGGCGGTCAGGCTCTAATACATAGCTACCCTCTGCAATGGCCAATAAGGCATCATGCGCCTTATACATGTCAGGATCGAGAAAATAGGGTTCATTGGTTGCAACCAAAGGCAAGTCCATATCATAAGCAAAGTCTATGAGATGCGGCTCAGCCTGTTTCTCATTATCAAGCCCGTGACGTTGTAACTCCACATAAAGCCGCTCCACAAACCAGTTAGATAGCTTTTCCAGCCAATCCCCGGCCTGCTGTAATTGCCCCGCACAAATGAGACGGTTTATAAATCCGTCCCCGCCCCCTGTGAGCAGTATCAAACCCTCACTAAGCTCTTGTAATTTTTCTATTTTCACATGAGGCAGGTCGGTTGCCTCCACGTCCAAAAATGCTGATGAGGATAGCTTCAAGAGATTGGTGTAACCCTGTTCATTTTGCGCCAACAAGACTATCGTCCCCGCCAGTTCTTTGCCGCCATGGGGGTTAAGTGTATTGTCGTCACCGCCCAAATGCACACTTAGCGTACAACCAATAATAGGCTGTATCCCTGC
>JALSHM010000347.1 GCA_026982235.1 Robiginitomaculum sp.
ACATACACATCTGCACGAAGACGGTATGATGAAAATGCGCAGAGTTAAATCTGTGAAAATCCTGCCCAAGCAAACCACAAAATTTGAGCGCGGCGGCTTGCATGTAATGCTGTTTAATGCCGACATGCCCACAGGCGTCAAACAAATCCCCCTCACCCTAACCTTCGCCCGCCCACCCATATATATTCCAGCGGAAAAAGATGCCGAGGGTAAGACCATAAAATCGCCAAAGGTTTACACGATTTCAGTTCTGGCCGAGGTTGAGGGTTAGGGATATAATTCCTGCCATAACTTTCCTTCCCCCATTTATGGGGGAAGTGGGCGCCTCTTGGCACTCGATGGGGGGACACATTCTTGTCAAGCGCAAGACTATAACGCCTGCCCCCATCGCTTACGCTTCACTCCAGCACTTCCCCCGTAAAAACGGGAGAAGAAGTAAGGTCTTAACCCGTTAACAAATAAAAAATTAAATAATAGCGCTGTAGCAATAAGATAAGGGATAAAGTTCCTAAGGGAACAAGCTAAGGCACCAACGCTTTCCCCTCTTCCTCCAATTTTTCAATCTCCCCTATCACCCCACGGAAATGGTCTGCCCGTTTGCTTGTATCCAGGTATTTTTGGCCTGCGTAAATATGGGGTGGTTTGCTGGCCACATCTTGTAAGGCGGCTTTGCGGTAATCCAGTTTTGCCCGCGCCAAAATAAAAAGCGCCATTCTATCCGCTTCTCGTTCCAGTGTTTCTGACGGCTCCTTATCAACATGTTTGAGCGCAATATGCGCTAACTCATGGGCAATGATGAGAGAAAGAGCTAGGTCATCTATTTCATTGAGCAATCCAGATGTCACAAAAATATTGTCCCCATCTGTATAGGCATTGGGTATTGTATCATAATCCAGGACGAGGGGCGCTTGGCACGCGGAAACATGACCGGATTGCCCTTCGTATAAAATTGTATCATCCGCCCCAAGCCCCCAATAACTCTGCGCAACGGGCCGTAACTTTTCAGGATAGTCGCGCAATTTATGGTATAAAACACCCTTATCTATACGGGTTTTACTACACACACCCACACCAGCTAGTTTTATCGGAATACCTACCTGATACAGCCGGATTTTCATGTCTTTATAAATATCAAGCTGCTCGCGATATGTCAGGGATTGTGGTGTGCTGGCGCAAGCCATGAGCAACAAGCCCGCCAATAATATCGCCAAATTATTGCCCATAATCTGGCCTCTTGCCCGGCAAATAATTCGGCAGTAATGCCGTGCCCGCCGCCCGCTTGGCTTCCACTTCCGCAACAGCTAGGCGGATAGCCAAAAGGCGCATTGGCGTTACCGGATGGGTTTTTTCCCGCACTATGCTTTTGGGATATGTAACACCCAGCCTGCGCCAAAAGTCTTCCACGCCGTCTAATTTATAACCCGCCCGCGCCATATAATACAGCCCAATATAATCGGCCTCGCTCTCAAACGGTCTAGTAGTACGGGTGGCAAAACCTGAAATCACCGTATTCCAAATCGCCTTGCGCACATGCCCCATAGTGTTGTGAGCAAGCTCATGCCCGACCACCAAAGCCAGTTCGTCATCACTACCCGCAAAGTCCATCATGGCCGTGGTGACGACTATAGACTTACCATTAGCATAGGCATTAACCGCGCCAGACATTTTTAACGCCACTGCATAATCGCACACCCTATCCCCATTGAGCGGAATTTTCATGTCCATCCCCGCCCGGCGAATATGCACATTGTCTGCATGTTTCAAACTTTTGTCATAGGCAGAAATCGGCTTGCCCTTAGCATTGATCAAAACATCGCCGCGCCTAATTCCGGCTTTAGCCCCAGGGCTAGCCTCTCGCACCAACAAGACTATTGGGCTATCCTCTGCCCCTAGGTGTCGGCTCGCCGCCGCGCGCAAATGCTTGGGATAGGATTTTTTTGCGTGGGTAACTACACCAAAATCTGCGCGGTTTTTTTTGCACAATTCTGCATTGGCCGCCAAAATGGGCGCACTGACTTTGTCGAGACGCTTGCGCATTTTCAAATATCTAGCAAAGGCCTCAGCCTCTTGGCTGCCCGTCTCCATTGCCAACTGCGTAGGCGACGGAACAGGCAGGCGTGTTTCCACACTTGCACATGCAGATAAAATGAATCCAAAGCAAAAAACTATACCGAGCCTATTCTTCATATCCCACCGCCATTAAATATAAACCGTCTGGGGGTGCGACTGGGCTGCAGGCGGTGCGGTCGCGGGCGGCTAGGGCATCCATGACGCCCTTGGCCGTTAACTTGCCCATGCCGACCTCGGCCAATGTTCCCGTAATAGAACGTATTTGTCGGTGCAGAAACGATTTGGCTTTGGCGTGGATATGGATTTCTGCCCCCACACGCATGACCGTCAATTCGTCCAGAGTTTTTATGGGTGATTTAGACTGGCATTGCTTATCGCGAAAAGTGGTGAAATCATGCTTGCCGAGCAAGCCGCCCGCCGCATGGTGCATGATGTCCGCGTCCAGCTTGACTGGCAATCGCCAGACACGTCCCCTGTCCAAAGCCAGTTTTGGGCGGCGGTCAATGATACGGTATAGATAGGTGCGCGAAGTCGCGTCAAAACGGGCATGAAATTCATCATCCACCATTTGCGCGTCCAAAATCGTAATTGGGTGATTGGCGAGATGATAATTCAGCCCGTCGCGCACCTTGTCTGCACGAATGCCTTTAACCAAATCTACATGCGCCACTTGCCCCAAAGCATGCACACCACTATCCGTGCGCCCAGCGCCGAACACTGTCGGGCGTTTGCCGTCAAGAGCCATGCAGGCTTCTTCGATTGCCTGCTGGATACTCGGTTGATCCTTTTGTCGTTGCCAACCAAAATACGAACCGCCGTCATATTCTATGGTGAGTTTATAGCGGGTCATGTGAGTATTGTGCCTGCGCTAACGGGTCGCCCGCGCAAATAATCCGCAGCGTCCATGGCCGATTTCCCCGCAGGTTGCAGACGCAATAAACGTAGAGCGCCTGTGCCAGTACCTGTGCCAGTGGCTATCAATAATGCATCGTCCAAAACCGTTCCGGGTACGCCAGAACCAGCTTCGACTTGTGCCAAATGTATCTTCACCCGCTCATTCCCTTTGCGTCCCGGCAATTCGCACCATGCGCCTGGAAAAGGCGACAGGCCGCGAATTTGATATTCTAATTCTTGGGCGGACTTGCGCCAGTCCAACCGGGCTTCGACTTTATCTATTTTGGCCGCATAGGTCGGTGCGCCGACTTGCGCACTTGGTGTTAAAGCCCCCCGCTCCAGCGCCGCCAAAGCCCGTGGCCACAGCCCGGCACCAATACGCGACATGCGCTGCGAGAGCGTCGCCGCATTATCTTGCGCCGTAATGGGGATAATTTCCGACAGCAATATCGGCCCCGTATCCAGCCCAACATCCATCTGCATAATCTGCGCCGCCGTTTCCGTGTCGCCCGCCATAATAGCACGCTGCACCGGAGCTGCGCCGCGCCAACGCGGCAGTTTAGAGCCGTGTAAATTCAGGCACCCATAGCGGGGCGCGGCCAATGCCCGCTTAGGTAAAATCTGTCCATAGGCCACCACACAAGCCACATCCGCATTTAAATTTTCAAGCTCATCAATCACACGAGGTTTACGAAAGCTCTTTGGTGTCTCCACAGGGATACCCATTATCTCTGCGAACTGATGCACAGGGCTTTTGGTCAAAGATTTGCCCCGCCCTGCCCGGCGCGGCGGCTGGGTATAAACGCGCACCACATCATACCCCGCAGCTAAAATTTCAGAAAGCGACGGTACGGCAAATTCTGGCGTACCCATAAACACGACCCGCAAGCTCATTAGCTTGCGTCTTTAATGTTTTCGGCAAATTTCTCCGCCTTTTGTACTTTCTTAACAGCGCGTTTGCGTTTGAGACGCGACAGATAATCTATAAACAAGACCCCGTTCAGATGATCCATTTCGTGTTGGATACACACGGCATATAAACCTTCGGCCCACTCGACCACTTCTTTGCCGTGATAATCCAGATAGCGGAGTTTGACCCGCGCCGAGCGCTCTACCTCATCGAACACGTCCGGCACTGAGAGACAACCCTCTTCATAGGGCTTTTGCTCTTCGGCCTGCTCTAAGATTTCCGGATTGACAAAATATTGCGGATTGGGGTCTTCGTCGTCTTTACTCAAATCCATAACGATAACATTGAGCGGTTCTCCAATTTGAATAGCCGCCAAACCAATGCCCGGCGCCGCATACATTGTCTCTAGCATATCATCCATGAGCGCACGGGTCTCGTCTGTTACCTTGGCAACAGGTTTAGAGCGCTGTTTCAGCACGGGATTGGGCACAGTTAATATGGGTCGAATAGTCATGGGCTTGATGTAGGTTGCCGCTAAGCTTTCGTCAAGCGTCATGCAGTTTTATTGCAACACCTCTATGCGGATGGACTTAAGCTCCATGGTTTCGCCTGTGCCTGCATCGCCCGGCCAGATACCAACAAAATCATTGCCGGGATCACCCTTGGGCGGATTGGTTTTGAAGGTAAATTTATAGTCTGCGAAATCTTCTGATAGGGTGAAGTTCTGCCAACCACTATCCCCGACCCCGACAGTGAAATATCCGGCTTTGAATGTGTCCAGAGGTTTGGCGCGACCCGCGCGGGCTGTGATGGTTATTTCCAGAGTGTGCCCACCAAACCCGGCTTCGTAATTGGGGCCAAGCGTGCCGAACACGCCCGCAGAAGCCGGGGCAAATCGGCGAGGATTATTACTTGATAATACGGCGAGCAAAGGTAGGTCTGCGACCCCGTCCACAAAGCTAATTGCCGTGCCGGGTGCTGCGGTGAGTTTTTGCAAATCCGCGCCCTCTAATAAATATCCCTCTGCAACTATATCTACAGGGTATAAATTCGTATGGCGAATACCCGGCAATAGTCCCAAGCCTATTATCCCAGCAATAACCAATACCAATAATGGATAGAAAAAACGATCGCGCATATCTGCCTTTAGCCGCCCTTTACAATAAAAACAAGACGGCGCGTTCATCTGCCCGCTCTATAAATGCCGTGTTCAAAGTTGCGACCAATTCGTCAGCAAACCGCTCGGACGCTTCTTCGTTCCAAGCTTTGGCGACGGCAGCAATCAGTTCACCCCGTTGTTTTTTAGCCGCCTTGCGCACGCGACCATCCGTCAGCAGCATACGCATGACGCCGGGCACATTGGCGGCGCGTAATTTGCCCTCAAGCGCCTTCTTGCCAAAGATAAAACTGCCCAAACCCAGCACACCGCCAATAGCCATGCCGATAGGACTACCCAGTAATGGCGCCAACAAATGGGCTTGGGAGAGCAGTACCCCAATAAGTATGGCAGAAATCGTTGTGCCGGCCAAGGCCGTATCACTTTCAAGACTGGTGACCTTGGGTGCCGCCACACTGAGACCCTCAAGGTGCTTGCTTACATGGGTGCTATCATCCAAGGACAACACCATAGCGGGCAGATTATGGTCACGACATAAAGGGTCTGTGATTTGTTCAATATTGCGTTGCAGGCCAGCGAACCAGTCTTCAATGGCCGGGCGCAATGTTTTCTTGGCCGCGTCGCTGGATAGCCATTCCGCCACCCGCCTATTGAGTGCGTCTTCTACATCATTGAGGGCTTTAATCTCGCCGCGTCGCCAATCGCCAAAGGCGGGCACGACACAGGCCTCAATCAGCGCGTCCACCAATACGGGCGCCAACACATCCCCGAGATTATTGCTGGCGGCGCGGGCTTTGGCGAATACAGGGCCGCCGTCTTTGACCAATTCACCAATGGCGGTTTTAAAACTACCATGCAAATATTCAAACCGCCCCAGCCAAGCCAGGCCTCGGGCAATGGCAAATTCTGGCTCCGCCCCGCGCACCACCCGCGCACCCGGGAACGCTTTCTCGCAAGCTGGTGCTACCAAAGGCAAGCGCGATGCCCCGCCCGTTAATAATACTGTTTGCGGATGCCGCCCGCCGAGCCGCTCAACCGATTCCTTAAGCGCATAATTAAATGTCTCCGGCCAAGAAAACCCGTTCAGCGCCTTTATCTTGGCTTTTAAAATGGCGTCCGCATCGGTGCTGTCCATGCGGATTTCAAACAAAACACCGCCCGCTACAGGGAGCCTGCGGATGATTTCAACCGCCGCACCCTTTCCCTTTTGGGCGCCATTAAAATATTGCTCCTTGGCCAAGCGGCACCAATATTCCATTATGGGTTTATACCAGGGATATTTCGCAATCAGTTTTTCTATCTTTTTACGTTCGGGCTGGCGCGCCAAATTACGCTCCAGAATCAAGGTATCGAGCAAGCCCGAACCCAAGATATTATGGCCAACATCTTCGGCTTCCAAATCATAGCAATAGGTAAAATCCGTGGTCGACGAGCCAATATCGACGATAAGTACGCTCGACCTTGCGGCCTCTAATGATAGATAGCCCTGCTCAAGCGCGGTCATCAATGCCGCGCGACTTTCAGGGACTATGCGCACCGTCCATAAGCCAGATTTTTGCATCAAACCCTTATACACATCCCGGTCATTCGCGTCCCAGCCAGATGGGCAACCGACAATAAACCGACTGGTTTTGAGGCCATCAATTTTCTTATCTGCGGCCAAGTCCTTAAACAGAGTTTGCGTAAACAAACGCGTCGGGATTTCAGTTGATATATCGTTCAAGTCACGGCTCTTAAACTTGACCCAAATCTCATTCTTGCCTTTCCCAAGCGCTGCCATATTGACCGCCTGCGCCCCAATCCGCACACCGGATTTATTGCGCGCGACTGCACTGACAAAGCTTTTCTCACCAGCATGTTCAATAATTTCAGGCTCGCGCGATGAACCGCCATAAGCCCGCGCCACTGCGGTTTCCCCGTGGCCGAGATCATAGCCGATAAATTCTATCTGTTTTTTATCACTGCTCATGCTTGCCACACCGTGCCGCGCCGTAACACCTTATCTCCTTGCAAAAGTGCCGGAGCCGCTTGCTTGGTTTTGCCATCTTCCAAGTCCAGCGCCGGAAGAATATCAAAATATTTTGCAGTCCTGCGCGAATAATTGACCACCTCAATCCCGTCCGCATTCAAAATGCTCTCTAGTTCGCTGCCCACTAATTTCAAAGCAAAATGCCCATCATCCACGGATTGCGCTTCAAGCAATCCTTGTACAAAACCCATCAGCCGACCATCGTCCGTCCACTGGCTTTCTGTCACCGGTTCAGCCAAGCGTAGCAATATATGATCCGCCGTGCGCAAAGCTTCGGCCAGCGCATCCACATAGCCCGCAGCTTCGACAGACACATGCGCATCAGCCAGAAATCTATGCCCGTCCGGGGCTTCAAGTAGTTTTTGCTTGCCGCGCCCAATAAACGGTATTTTCCCCAGCAAGTTTTTCCAATCTTTGGGGTCAAAAAACCGCAACGCCGCCATAACGGCCGCCGCAAATATAGTCAGGCCAGACCCTTGCAACAAACCCGCGAGGCCAAAGAACAAAGCCGCGCCGTAGAACAGGCTACTGCCCGCAATCACGCGCGGCGAAATGTTGGGCACTTCGCGCCACACCACATCGGCGCTTGCCCCTCTATCCAAGACCCCTGCTCCGGACTTGACCATTTCAAGTAACCACAGCCCGGCTTTTTGTATGTGTATATCGTCCGTCGTTTTGGCAAATATATCCCCCGTGCGGTCCAGCGCCCGCCGTGCTGCGGACACGGCCCTTTGGGACGACAAGTCCTCACTGGTGATGAGCGCCCGCAAGTCCTCGCGCTCAGCTTCAAATGCCCGCGCAAGGGACGGGATAGTGGCTGGGAGATTAGTGGTCATACTGAAACCAACACACAATCATTGAACAATTCTACCCTTCCTCCGTTTTTTACGGGGGAAGTGCCCCGTAGGGGGGATGGGGGGTGTATCCAATTAAATTTATTTAGCACTAACATAGCCAAAATGTTGGCATTAAAGCACTGAGAGTCAAGTTACTTGTCTGCAATTGCGCGTTCCGCCCGCAATATTTCTGCGCGTTCTTCTACCTTTGCCACTATATCTTCGACCATGTCTTCATTACTGGTTTTGCCGGTTCTGTCTCCGGCGGCATACATCATGCCATAGCCTGCGGCGCCACCAGTGAAGCCTATATCGGTATAGGCAGCTTCGCCGGGGCCGTTGACGACACAACCGATGATGGACAAGGAAATAGGTTCGTGGATATGGGCAAGGCGTTTTTCTAGGGCTTCTACGGTTTTGATGACGTCAAAGCCTTGGCGGGCGCAAGACGGGCAAGAGATGATATTGACACCACGCGTGCGCAGACCCAGAGATTTCAGAATATCATATCCGGTTTTTATTTCTTCCACCGGATCCGCAGAGAGAGAGACGCGAATGGTATCGCCAATCCCCGCCCATAATAAACTACCCATGCCGATAGCCGATTTTATACCGCCCATGCGCAGACCGCCCGCCTCGGTGACGCCCAAATGGAGCGGACAGTCTATGGCATCCGCCAAGCCTTGATAGGCGGCGACCGTCAGGAATACATCCGATGCTTTGACAGATATTTTAAATTCGTGGAAATCTTCGTCTTGCAGCATTCTCGCGTGCAACAGGGCGCTCTCGACCATAGCTTCGGGGCATGGTTCTGCGTATTTATCTAGCAGTTCTTTTTCTAGCGAGCCCGCATTAACGCCGATACGAATAGAACAACCATTATCCCGCGCCGCCTTGACCACTTCGCGCACTCGCTCGACCCCGCCAATATTCCCAGGATTTATCCGCAGGCAGGCGGCACCATTTTCGGCAGCCTCAATACCGCGTTTATAATGAAAATGAATATCCGCAACAATGGGTACGCCTACGGCTTTGGTGATTTCGCGTAAGGCCCGTGAACTTTCGGGATCTGGGCAAGACACGCGCACAATATCGGCACCGGCTTCTTCTAGCGCTTGTATTTGGGTGATGGTTGCGGGCACATCACTCGTCAAAGTATTGGTCATGGACTGGACGCTGATCGGTGCATCACCGCCTACGGGAACCTTCCCGACCATGATTTGCCTGGATTTACGGCGCTGAATTTGCCGCCACGGCCTTAACAAGCCGATTTCTTTTTCGTGATTATTACTCATGACAAAAGTTTAGGCCAGTAAATGCAAGTTTGAAAGCTTTTATTGCGTCACTTCTGCAAGGGGAATATTTTTCGCCGCTTCACCGCGCTGGCCAACAAGGCCAATACGCTCACCGCCAATATAAAGCTCAATCGCCCCCGCGTCGCGCAAGGATAAGAGCGGTGCATTTTTGCGGTCAGTTTCGAAAATCTCGCCCGGCACCATTATGCGCGAAATAAGCACTTCACCGCCTGCATCTTTCACCTCAACCCAGCTTGGCCCCACGGCTTTCAGACTGATTATATCCGCATTGCTTTTGGTCGGCTCAACCGGATCAAAACCCCAATTTTGGCTCTGTTCTACCTGTTCCGTCGTTGCAACGGCTTCTGACACAGTCAGTTTTGCTACCGCCACAGCATCCGATTTCATGCCGTACCAAGACACAACAACAAATACACATGACAAGACGACACCAATAGCAACACTGCCTTTGGGGAGACGGATAGAGCGTTTGGGCACAAAATGAGGCTCTTCTTTTGCGCTGAGATAGCGCGGAGCTTCGATGTCTTTTTTAAAGCGCTCCATAGCCGCTTTTTCGTCCATGCCGACAAACCGGGCATAGGTGCGCACATATCCAAGGGCATAGCCGAGGGTTGGCAAAGCTTCTTTATCCAGTCGCTCTATCGCGTCCAAATACGCATATTGAATACGGATTTGCGCCGCCATTTCCTTGAGAGACAAGCCAGCTTGCATACGCTTAGCCCCCAGCTCCGCGCCGATATGTGCAATCTCTCGCTCTAAATTACTCTCTAGCACTGGTTATCCCCAGAAGAATCTGTATATGTATCAGTATCCGTTATCGAAACTGTATTGATGCCCCAGAAGTCTTTGCAAATGCAAAGATTGGCACCATTAACATATGTTAATAAAGAATCCAAGATGCCTTCTCACTTATTTTTAATTTTACCCCGGCTATATTTCAGGTTAGATATGACTGAAGGCGCAATTTAGTTTGTAGCCATAAATAAAGGTTTAAAATGACACATGTGGTTTCCAATATTTTAACTGCCCGTAACTGGCCGATTTTGGCTCTGTTGCTTTCCCTCAGCCTGTGGATGGGGGCGCTTGGTTTCCAACATATTGGCGGTATGCAACCCTGCCAAATGTGCTATTGGCAACGTCATGCCCACAAAGCCGTCTTGGTGATTGCTGGCCTCGCCCTCATCAGCAGGTATGGCCTGAAAACCAACAAATGGGATAAGGTTTTTCTCGCCCCCATTGGCGCGGCTTTTCTCATCAGTTTCGGGCTGGCATTTTGGCATACAGGTGTAGAATATCAATGGTGGGAAGTCCCCCAATCCTGCACAGCAGGCGCGACGACTATTGATCCCAGCGATATATTAAATGCCTTGGAAACCCCGGTGGAAATGCCGTCCTGCGGCGAAGTGCCCTGGTCGATGTTGGGGCTATCAATGGCCGGGTATAATGCTATAATATCAGCGGGCGCCGCGATATTGAGCTTCTTATTCGCGGTAAAAGCCAAATAACAAAAATCAATTAAAAGGTTAAGCATGACCAGACCAACCAGACCCGGCGGACAACCGAAGCGGACAGCCGCACCGCGCATCAAAGAAATGCTACGGGTTGACCATGCGGGCGAATACGCCGCCGTTGCGATTTACGACGCGCAGTCCAAAGTGTTTGGTCGCTCTCGCAAAACCCAAAAAATTGCCAGAGAGCTTGCCCATATGCGCGACGAGGAGCAAGAGCATTTGGACGCATTTAATGCGCTCCTCCTGGAGAACAATGCCCGTCCCACTGCCCTCATTGGTCTATGGAAAATCGCCAGTACCGGGCTGGGTATCGGCACTGCCCTCATGGGCGAAAAAGCCGCCCATGCCTGTACCGAAGCGGTGGAAAGCGTCATAGAAAAACACTATGCCGAGCAAATAAAAGAGACCAAAGACACAGATTCAGAACTGTGCGCCACATTCACAAAATTCCGAGAAGACGAATTGCGCCACCATGACCATGCCATAGATGCAGGTGCCAAAGACGCGCCAGGCTATCCGTTCTTAACGGCAGTGATAAAAGCAGGCTGTCGCACGGCGATACGGTTGAGCGAGAAGATTTAAAATAAACTCACTTGCGCCGTGCTGCAATTATCCGCACGGGTTTAGTTAGGAACTGGCCCTTGGTGGCGGGGTTGTCGCTGGGGCCTTGGGTTTCACGCATCTGGATGGCGCGCACAACGTCCATGCCTTTGACCACTTGGCCGAATACGGCATAGCCTTGGCCATCGGGGTTGCGCGCACCGCCATAATCCAGCGATGTATTATCCCCGATAGAGATGAAAAAATATGCAGCAGAGCCCGTGCCGGGTTCATCGCGGGCAATGGAAACAGCCCCGTCCGTATGAGAAAGCCCCGTCATTTCGGTGGTTTCATGGTCAATAAAAGCCGTCACGGATTCAGTTGATAAAAGCCCCCCTTGTATGATTTGCATACCAAGACCGCGCGGGTCGGTATCGGGGCGCACGGCCCGGTAAAATCCTTGGTCGCCATAGAGGTCATTGTCCACATAATACAGAAAGTTTTCAGCGCTCAGCGGTGCGCGAGAATTATAAACTTCGATTTCAATATTTCCCAACTCCGTTTCCATAATAACATGGGTAGTTTTTGCATCGCCGCAAGCCGTCAAATTTACCACTGCAAATACACCAATAATGAAAATAATTATTTTACCCATTATGTCTCTAACTCCAAATCCCAATATAAATAATCCATCCAACTTTTATGCAAATAGCCCGGCGGGAAACGGCGGCCTTGGGCTTGTAGCTCGTAAATATTCGGCTGGTTGGGGATACGGGTCAAGACCATTCCAGCCTGTTGCGGCGTTCTGCCGCCTTTTTTTAAATTACACTTGGTACAGGCCGCAACGATATTCTCCCAGTTGGTCTTCCCCCCAAGGCGGCGCGGATGCACATGGTCAAAGGTTAGCTCGTTGCCGCTACCGCAATAGACACAGGCAAAACCGTCGCGCAAGAACAAGTTAAAGCGTGTGAACGCCGGTGAGCGGTTCTGCGGCACGAAATCCTTGAGCGCAACAACGGAGGGTAAAGGCATAGACATATTGGCCGACCGGACTTCTTGGTCATAGTGGTCAACGATATTCACGCGTTCCAAAAACACAGCTTTGACCGCGTCCTGCCATGACCATAGAGATAAAGGATAGTAACTCAGGGGTTGGTAATCAGCATTTAAAATCAAGCATGGATGTGAACCATCTTTCAGTGGAGACGCCACAGTCTCTGGCATTTCGGTTATATGTCCCATATCAAACACCCTCCTTTAAGAAAGCTGTTGGCCAAAAATATATCCGGTTTGTTATCCTGAAAACGATTCTCCTTGTTTTTGCCAATCTAAAACGAGTTTTACCACACCGCAATAGGCATCACCGCCCCGTTTTGACCAACCGACCCAGCCTGCGTGCAATCTTTTTGAACACGCGCCACGGCGCACTTGCCAATTTGAGCGCCCGCCGGGCGCGGCGCCAACGCAGGCGGCGTTTAGGTTCGGTCTCAGGAACCAGTAAGCTGACAAAGTCTGCGGCAACTTGCTCCCAGGAATAATTTTTTGCATGTTCTGCGACCACAGCCCGGTCTAATTCAAGACAGGCAAGTGATGCAGCGCGCAAATCTTCGCCAATCACGCCTGCGCCTGAACCGGGAATAATATCAATAGGCCCGCTCACCGGATAACCCGCGACAGGCGTACCCGTAGCCATGGATTCTATGATGACTAAGCCAAATGTGTCGGTCTTGCTGGGGAAGACGAACACATCGGCATCAGCATAATAGCGCGCCAATTCCGACCCGTGTTTGGCACCGACAGATACGGCCTTGCCAGCATATTTTTTGGATAGACTGGTAAGACCAGGCCCGTCACCGACCACGACTTTGCTGCCGGGTAAATCTAGTTCAAGGAAAGCTTCAATATTTTTCTCAACCGCCACCCGGCCAACATTGACGAATATGGGGCGCACCATACCATCATATACATCTTCGCCACCTAAAAACCGCACGCCGGAGTGAAATTGGG
>JALSHM010000348.1 GCA_026982235.1 Robiginitomaculum sp.
TTGATGAAGGTGATTTTGGTGGCCAGAAATGCATTGCCCGCATATTTGATAAGCTCTGATGTACGGCGATTGGTAAACACGATCGGGGTTTCGTTAATGAACAAAGGTCGGTACAGGCTACGCATGACGGTGCGGGCTTTGTCGCTATCCGTGCCAACCACCACCCGGTCGGGGCGTTTGAAATCAGATATGGCCGCACCTTCGCGCAAAAATTCAGGATTGGAAACCACGTCAAAATCTACGCCGGGTTTTAAATCGGGGCGGGCTTTGCAAATAATGGCTTCAACCTCATCACCTGTACCTACGGGTACGGTGGACTTGGTGATAATCACCGTATAGCCGTCCATATATCCGGCAATCTCTTCGGCTGCCGCATAGACATATGACAAATCCGCATGACCATCACCGCGTCTGGACGGCGTGCCGACCGCGATGAAAACGGCGTCCGCAGACTTAACCGCGCTTTCGGTTTCGGTGGTGAAGATAAGATGCTGGGCGTTAACATTTTTGGCCACCAATTCGGCCAAGCCCGGTTCATATATGGGCATGCCGCCATTGTTGAGCACATCTATTTTGGCCGGGTCTTTGTCGACGCAAACAACATCATGGCCAAAGTCTGCGAAACAGACGCCAGAGACCAAGCCCACATAACCCGTACCAATCATCGCAACGCGCATAAAATTTCCTTACTGTGTTCGTTCAAGCAGATAACACCTGTTCGCATCATTTTAAAGGCACAAATCACATGACGTGCAGGTATTTTGCCGTTAAAGAAGCTCCATGCAACATTTAAGAAAACGAATTTTAGTGACAGGCGGGGCGGGGTTTCTCGGCTCGCACCTTTGTAAGGCTCTATTGGACAGCGGTGCAGATGTGATTTGTCTGGATAATTTATTTTGCGGACAAAAAGACAATATTGTGCCGCTGATGGATAATCCGCACTTTGAATTTATTCGCCACGATGTGACGTTCCCTGTCTATTTAGAGGTCGACGAAATTTATAATCTCGCCTGCCCGGCCAGCCCGTTTCATTACCAGCACGATCCTGTCCAGACTTTGAAAACCAGCGTACATGGAGCCATCAATATGCTGGGCTTGGCCAAGCGGCTCGGCGCGAAAATCTTGCAAACTTCAACCAGTGAGGTTTACGGCGACCCGTCCGTACACCCGCAAACCGAAGATTATCACGGCAATGTTAATCCTATCGGGCCGCGTGCTTGTTATGATGAGGGCAAACGCGCCGCCGAAACTCTGTTCTTTGATTATCACCGCCAGCACGGCCTCGATATTCGGGTGGCGCGCCTGTTCAATACTTACGGCCCCAATATGCACCCCAATGATGGGCGGGTAGTGTCCAACTTTATCGTGCAAGCGCTCAAGGGGGAAGACATCACAATTTTTGGTGATGGTAGTCAGACAAGGTCGTTTTGTTATGTGGATGATTTGGTCGTGGCATTACTGGCATTTATGGCGCAAGACGATTGCATCGGCCCGATGAATATGGGCAATCCCGGCGAATTTACCATCAAGGAACTGGCCGAAACGGTGATAGAACTCACAGGCACAAAATCCAAACTCATCTTCAAAGACCTGCCCGCAGACGACCCAAAGCAAAGACAACCAGATATAAGCCTAGCCAAAAAGCACCTGAATTGGGAACCCAAAACTCAATTGCGAGAGGGTCTAAAGCACACAATCGCCTATTTTGACACACTTCTGAAAAACTCGGATATTAGCCGGATAGAAACGCCGGGATGAAGACACCTCCAAACCGCTCATCCCTGCATTAGCTAAATCTTCTGGTCATACTCCCCGATTTCGTCGTATTTTGCCAGTCTTGCTTCGATTTCTCTAAACATGTTGGTTTTATTGGCCTCGGATGTTGGGCTTTC
>JALSHM010000349.1 GCA_026982235.1 Robiginitomaculum sp.
CCCCCATAAAAACAAAATCGACAAAACGTCCTCCCTAATCACTCTGGTCATTACACCAGACACCCCTTTCAACTATCAACGGGTTGACAGTCAAAACCCGTCGCATAATCAGCACAGCCTTATTGTACCACAAATAAGGCAATAATGTGATTATTAGCGATATATCATGAAAAAAGCGTTTAAATAGGCGTCAACCGTCAAACCTGAAAATAGATTGCCCGCGTACCCGTTCGTCAAAACGGAGTTTTTTGTTGATGGGCGCATGGGCACGGGAACGGCAGGCGGGACGTTCACAGAGATAACAATTTACCCCAATAGGGGTGGGCGCAATATCCGCCTGCCCCCGCCCCGTACCACCTTGGGCATATACCAGTTCGTTTGCATATTTCAGCTCGCACCCTAAACCAATGGCAACCATTTGCGCATTCTGTCCGTGCGCGCCTTCGGGGCGCAGAACCGCACGCGCCACACTAAAGTATTGGGTACCATCTGGCATTTCTATGACTTGAGGTATGGTCTCGCCAGGTGTCTGGAAACAAGCGTGAATATTCCACAAAGGGCAAGCGCCGCCGAATCGCGAGAAATGAAACTTACCCGCACTAAAGCGCTTGGATATATTGCCCGCCATATCAACCCGTACGAAAAAGAACGGCACGCCCCGCGCGCCTTTTCTTTGTAGAGTGGTAAGCCTGTGTGCCGTTTGTTCATAACTCGTATCAAAACGCCGGGTCAGGAGTTCCACATCATAACGGTTATCCTGTGCAGTTTTGAGGAAACGCCCATATGGCATCAAAACGGCGGCTGCGAAATAGTTAGCTAGGCTGAGCCGTGCCAAGTCATCGGCTTCTTTGCTGGGCAGGATAGCTTTCCGCACCGTAGCCTCTATGACACCTCGGTGTTCGAGCAAGCCAAGTTGATAAGCAATTCTAAATCTACGCCCTGATTGCGGAAGCAATTCAGACAAATTGAGCCGTCGGTTATGTGGGTCGAATTGACTGAGCCGTCCCGGGATAATCTCCGCTGGCACAATCCGGGCTTCAATCCCATGACTTTCAAGAAGCCTTGTACTCAATGCAGTATGGGGCTGGCGGGTCTTAAGCCCTAAATCATCCGCCAGTTTTTCTGCTGCCTGGTCAATTTCATCGAAATAGTTTTGGCTATCGTGAATAAAACGGCGGACATTCTCTACCGCCCCGGCGCTTTCTTCTAATAATTCAACTTTATCGCGGTCTACATAAGGGTCATCGCGCATAGACGCACGTACCGTTAAATCCTCCGCCCGCGCATGGAGCGCAATAAAAGCGCGGGCAAAATCCGGGCTAACCCCAACACTATCTCTCAGTTCTGCACTGGAAATGCTATAGGAACCATAGGCCGGGTTTTTTAATATTGTCGCTAATTCTTGGACAATCTTGGCATCCGATTCGGGGGACAATTTGGCTATATCAATATCATATATTTCGGCCATTCGTAGTAATATCTTGGCGCTCATAGGCCGCTGATTGCGCTCAATCAAATTCATATAGCTGGTGGAAATGCCAAGCTCTTCTGCCATAGCCGCTTGAGTTAATCCAAAAGACTGCCGTAATTGCCGCACCCGCGACCCGATCATGAGTTTTTGTTGGCTCATCAACTACTTTCCCGAATATTACCCCTCGATTGCTATCTCGGCCAAGCCGCTCTTGCGGCGCAGATCCGGAACCTCATAGTTTAGGATAACCCACGAGGCTCCGGGGCAAGCCCGGGATGACAAATAAGGCGTATTTGGGCTTAATATATACAATCTTTACAATTTTACAAGTTTTATATTTACAAACCATTCTTTTGCACCCGCATTTACTGGCTAGCTATGGCACATTCCCCTATAAAATGGACAAACATTATACATGGA
>JALSHM010000350.1 GCA_026982235.1 Robiginitomaculum sp.
TAGGGCGCTACGTGCCGCATTTCCGGGCGCAATAGTGCATGATGCTTTGCCTATGCAGTCAACTTATAGCGATGAAGGTGCGGCTAATCATGTGCGTTTATGCGCAGAGCAGGGGGATATTGGCGTCGAGCTATTTGTCTATGGGCGCGATGCACTAGCGGGCGTGGCAAGCACAAATTTTCCGTCGCGCCAAACCTTGCAAGCCAGCCAGATTATAGCCACACGTCACCAATTATCGCATAACCGCACCGTATTTGCCAAACAAGCGGCGCGGGTCATAGATGCGGGTGCATTTCATAATGATGTGGTGTGTGTGGGCGCAAAACAATGCTTATTCTACCACGAATATGCCTTTGAAGACACAGCAGGGACTTTGGCGGCCATCCGCAAGGCCGCAGACGGTTTGTTTGAGCCGCAATTTGTCGAAGTCTCTAATCAAGACGTCCCCATTAAAGATGCAATTTCTGCCTATTTATTTAACTCTATGTTGGTGCAATTCCCGGGGGATGCGCGCCTGACTTTGGTGGCACCGACCGAGACCGAAGACAACCCATACACCAAAGCCTATTGCGATAAATTGGTCGCAGGTAATGGGCCAATCGGCGCGGTGAAATATGTGGATGTGCGTCAATCCATGCGCAATGGCGGCGGGCCAGCGTGCCTGCGTTTGCGGGTCGTATTGATGGAGGAAGAATTGGCGGCGTCTAATCCTAAGATGATATTAGATGATGCATTGTTCACCACATTAACGACTTGGGTGACAAAGCATTACCGCGAAGATATGGCACCAAATGACCTTGGTGATCCGGCGCTGATGCGCGAAAGCTTCACTGCCCTTGATGAACTCACAAAAATAATGGGACTAGGCACGGATTTTTATCCTTTCCAGCGTGTGTAATAGTGATAATTTCTATGCAGCGGTTATAACGATCCTTGATGGAGCTCCATCAATCCCCACCGAATAAGTCGTTGAGAGCTTTTTCGAGGGGATCAGTTTCTTTTTTTGTTTCTTCTGGTTTTTTCTCAACTGGTTTTTCTGTATCTTCTTTTTTTGGCTTTGGATCAGGGTTGTGCGCGGCTTTTTTGTCGCCAAGAAGGTCATCTAATAACCCGCCTATGGGGTCTTTATTGGTATCGGTTGGTTTTGGGGTTTGGCCTTGTGAACTTGGTTGATTGATGTTTTGCCCGCTAGGTTGCGGTGTGCCTAAAAGTCCGCCGATAACCCCACCAATATCCCCACCCACTTGATTGGTGATTTGTTGTTGTAATTTGGCTTTGGCTTGGGCGGCAACAATTTTGCTCATCAGGTCGGTGTCTAGCCCGGCTTTGACGCCACCAAAATTACCACTTAATTTAATCGGAATGCCAAACCCGGCCAAGCCTTTGCCATCTTTTAGGCGGGGGCGTAGGCTTAAATCTACACGCTGATTGCCAAGGTCAAGCGTGCCTGCACCCTCCGCAAACACTGTATCGGCGGTCAATTTGAAATCACCAATAGTCGCCACACCATTTTTGATGCTGAACAAGCCATTCAGCTTTTTAAATGGTGTCTTATAAGATGGGCCAATACCTGGGGGCAGGGCACGGGTTTGTAAAATAGAATCCAGGCTGTTGAGATTGCTCACGAATTGCCCAATATCGACGCCGGAAACAATGCCCTCGGCCAGTTCAAAATTCCCGCCACCATTTAGGGAGCGCATAATTTCGGCTTGGGAACGTCCCGCACCTTTTATACGCATGCTTGTGCCCGTATTCCCACTTAGCTTTGTGAAATTGGCAAGCGCCCCAAGCAGGCCTTGGCCGTTGACATTGTTCAAAGTGAAATCAAGTGCAACTTGGGGTACGGCGCTGGCACCGTTCAATTCCATATCCAATGTGCCTTTT
>JALSHM010000351.1 GCA_026982235.1 Robiginitomaculum sp.
AAGATGGATAGAGACATGGGTGAAGCTGCGATGCGCCCTGATGGCTCTGCCCTACGGCGATCAAGGCTTGCTCATTCGGCGCGATGTTTTCGAGGCGGTCGGCGGCTATCCTGATTGGTCATTATTCGAAGATGTACAGATTGTGCGTAAGCTAGGGCGGCATCGTTTGCGGGCATTGTCTGCCGATGGGTTGACCAGTCCAGACCGCTATGAAAAGCAAGGCTATGTCCGTAGAGGGCTGGGCAATGTGGTGTTATTGATGAGGTTTTTCATGGGGGCAAAACCGGACGACCTAGCTAGGCGGTATAACAGATGAAACCGACCCTATTTATTTTTGCCAAGGCTCCGCTTATGGGCAAGGTCAAAACCCGGTTGGCGGCGGATATTGGCCATGTCCATGCCGTGCGTATTTACCGGGCTATGACCGCGAAAATCTTACGCGAAATGCAAGACCCGCGATGGGACACCATATTATATGTGACGCCCGATAAATATGTGGGTGCCAGTTTTGGCGGCCTCTGGCCAAAGGATATGACCCGCTTTATCCAAAACGGCGGTGGGCTTTCGCAAAGAACGGCAAAACTGTTCACGGGTAAAGGCCCGATCATAACAATTGGCACAGACATCCCCGCCATGCAACGCGCCGATATAGCGCAAGGCTTCAAAGCCCTTAAACACAATAAAGCCGTCATAGGCCCCGCCAAAGACGGCGGATTCTACCTCATAGGCCTAAACGCACCAGCAGATACGAATCTTTTCGACGGCATAAGATGGTCACACCCCAAAACCCGCAAAGACATGTGCGCCGCCATAGACGGACGCATAGCGTTCCTGCGCGAATTAGAAGATGTAGATGATTTGGCGGGGTATTTGCGGTATAAAAATTTGGGACGAGGATATTTTGTTTGCTGAGGATAAAACAATGTGGGGGTGACGATTTTATGCCCCATCTTGCCACCAGATATGACAAGCTATATGTCATTCAACCGCGCTTTTATTGCCAATAAATCCCGCCAGGCGTCTTTTTTTAGCTCCGGTCTGCGCAGTAAAAATGCTGGGTGGTATAGGGGCATTGCGGGGGTTTTCTCGCCGCCTATATCCAGCTCTTGCCAGTTACCTCTGGTTTTCATTATACCTGTTTTACCAGTGAGAGCGAAGAGAGAGACATTGCCGACTATGACAACGAGTTTGGGGGCGATGAGTTCCATATGGCGCTTGATGAAGGGGGCGCACATGTTCAGCTCATCCTCTGTCGGATTGCGATTGCCCGGCGGGCGCCAGTTGCAGACATTTGTTATATAGAGATCGTCCTCAGATAGGTCGATAGCCGCGAACATTTTGTCCAAGAGTTGCCCGGCGGGGCCGATGAAAGGTTTGGCAGCTTCGTCTTCTTGTCGGCCAGGGGCTTCGCCTATGACCATAATGTTGGCGCTTGGGTTGCCGCGCGCAAATACCACATTTCTGGCATGGTCGCTTAAGATTCCAGCGTCGAAGCCTTCTATAATGGTTTTGAGGGCTTCTAGGGTTGGGGCGGCTTTGGCCTGTTCGGCGGCTTTGGCGAGCTGTTCGGATGTGTTGATTTGATTTGGGGCAGGGGCGGATTTTGCTTGTGGCACTTTGCGGGTTTGGCGCGATTGCTTGGCGGCAGACGGCGCGACAGTGGGCACTAAAGGAATATCCACGCCCATATCGTCCCACCAAGCATGGCTGGCCTCAAGGGCGGCTTTTAGAACTTGTTCTGTGCTGGGCGCTGTCATTACTTAGACCGTATCACAGAACGGACATTGGCTTCAATAGATTGTATGATAGCCCCCGCAATATCTTTGCCTGTTGCGGTTTCGATGCCTTGTAGGC
>JALSHM010000352.1 GCA_026982235.1 Robiginitomaculum sp.
CACAAAACTAGTGACAACTTTATCGTCATTTCTTGGCGGAATTTTTGCGGTTTTCGATAGGGTTAAAAACCGGGTTGTATTGTGGGGAGCATCCTCAATATTGGCCTCCAAAACATCAAGCCCGTAGATTTCCGCCGCCAAATTAGAGGCTATGGCAGCCATGGTACGATCTCCGGCTGCGACCACCCGCTTAGCTGCTCCTGCCGTATCCAAATCGGCGCGCGCCAATATGCCCCAATTTTTGAGGCGGTGCCGGACTTGTGACAAGGCCATAGGGTGGGAATACGCGGTTTTTATATCTGCGCGCTTGGCGCCCGGCAAGGCCAATAAATTATGATGTACTGGTAAATAATGCTCGGCGATAATGTGCAAGCCGCCCTCCGGCAGAAGATGGTAAATATCCGATACCCGCCCAGCCAATGAGTTTTCTACTGGAATCATCGCCATGTCGGCATGACCGCCGCGCACCAATTCAAAAGCATGAGCAAAACTACGGCACGACACCGCTTCCATATCCGGGTAATAGCTGGAGCAGGCTAGGTGGGAAAATGCGCCTGGCTCGCCCTGATAAACGATTATTTTACTCATGATGTTGTTCCTAAAATTGTGTTCCGCGCCCGCTGTAAATCTTCGGGCGTATCAACACCGTGTGGTTCGCTATCTATAACGGCGGCGTCAATGCGCATACCTGCTTCGAGGGCGCGGAGCTGTTCTAGCTTTTCCCGTAGCTCGAGCGGCGATGGCGGCAAAGCACAAAACCTGTCCAGCGCTCCTCGGCGGTAAGCATAAATTCCTATATGGTGCCAAACTGCGCCCGCGCCCGATGGGGCAGCGGCTCGGGTAAAATAGAGCGCCTTTCCCTGCTTTTTGCTCCGCTCTTGACCTTGTGCTTCGGCCTCCATGCTCAGCACCGCCTTAACCACATTAGGGTCGGCAATTTCGCGTTCATCTTTGGTGGCAACAACAAGGGTTGAAATGTCGCAAGTCGGGTTTTGCGCCAAAACATCTACGGCAGCGGTTACAGCCAATGGGTCAAGGGTCGGCAGATCGCCTTGCACATTGATAATACAATTATAGTTTCTTTCCGGGTCGACAATATCCGCCGCCGCGCGGACGCGGTCTGTGCCGGACGGCAAATCCGGGTCGGTCAGAACCGCCATACCGCCGCCCGCCCGCACTGCGTCCAATATCTCGGTTTCGGCACATGCCACAACCACTGGCCCGACATTGGCTGCCAACGCCCTTTGCAAAACATGAACAATCATTGGCACGCCACCTATGTCGGCCAGCGGTTTACCCGGCAAGCGCTGGGAGGCCATGCGGGCTGGAATCACCACGAGGGGGGTTAATTTATGATCTGTTTCCTTATTCATAGCCTCGTTTAGCCAGTTTGCCCACTCCAGAGCAAGAATTTATTGTTTACAATGGCGGGAAAAACATTTGCAATATGCCAGATAAATTATAATACAGGTAAATTATAATACAGGGTCAGATATACTGATACATAAGGAGTGTTTCATGAGCGGTTTGTTTGTTAATAAGGTTATGGGCGCATTACTTGCGTCAGGCCTCGGGTTTATAATGATCAATAAATTTTCAAATGTGGTCATGAAGCCAGATGTGCCGAAGCCCGAAAATTTTGCCTATAGTCTTGCTATAGAGGCTCCTAAACAGCAAGTAGAAGCCGTGGATATCCCTTTCCCAAGCCCAACATGGTTAGAGGCGCGTAATGCAGAAAAGGGCGCAAAAGTTTTCAAGAAGTGCAAGTCGTGCCATACAATTGACGCAGGCGGCAAAGACGGCACAGGGCCGCATTTGTGGAATATCCTTGGGCGGCCTATAGGAGGTGTTGC
>JALSHM010000353.1 GCA_026982235.1 Robiginitomaculum sp.
AATATCGGCGCCGTATTGGCGAATGATTTGTTCGGGCGCGATTGTGTTACCGAGGGATTTTGACATCTTGCGGCCATCTTCGGCCATGACAAATCCGTGGGTTAGCACGGCTTTGTAGGGGGCTTCTCCGTAATTGGCGCAGCTTTCCAGCAAGGATGATTGGAACCAGCCGCGATGTTGGTCTGTGCCCTCTAGGTAGAGATCCGCTCGGTCGGTGAGGTCGTCTCTTTGCTTGAGACAAAACGCATGGGTGCAGCCAGAATCAAACCAAACATCAAGAATATCTGTAACCTTTGTCCAGCCGGCATTATCGTCCGGCATGAAGTCCGCGAGCGGTGTATCGAACCAGCCGTCTACGCCATTTGCTTCAACGGCGGCGAGAATGCGGGCGTTTATGGCGTCGGCATCGGCGCGTTCAGTGTGGAGACGTCCATCTTCGTGTACCATTAAAGTAATCGGCACACCCCAATTGCGTTGGCGAGAGATGAGCCAGTCGGGGCGGTCTTCCACCATAGCGCGGATACGGTTTTCACCCCGCGCCGGATACCAAGTTGTGTCTTTAATGGCAGCCAGCGCCTTACCGCGTAAATCGTCCTTACTCATAGAGACAAACCATTGCGGCGTGGCACGGCGAATAACTGGGGCTTTCGAGCGCCAGCTATGGGCATCGCGGAGCACCGTAATACCGCGCGCCAAAAGATTACCGCATTCCATCAGAGCCTTAAGAACCTCGGGATTAGCCTTGCCGTCCTGCCCACGTTTTTTACCGCTCGTGCGGATAACATCCAGACCTTGGAAGCGCTCAGGCATAACATCAGTATAGCACCCATCATCGTCCAGCGTCATATCCACTTTGGGATTGATATTTAAGGCTTCAAGCTTTTTCTGGTTGGAAATCCAAACCACATAATCGTCTTCACCGTGGGAGGGCGCAGTATGCACAAACCCCGTCCCCGCTTCCGCAGAGACGTGGTCTCCCGCAAGCATCGGTACAGGGAAATCAAACTTGCCCTCTGCACCATCCATATTTTTGAGGGGGTGGTCTAGCACGAAACTGTCTAACACATTTGCATCTACCGTTTCGATACGGTTAGCGCCTTTGATAAGTCCGGCTTTCGCAACACCTTCCCAGAGATCATCAGCTACAATCAATTTATCGCCCGGTTTTGACCAAGGCTCAAATTCCGCTTTTTGCATTTCCGTGACTTCGTACAGGCCGTAAGTGATTTTTGATGAATAGCTCACCGCACGGTTAGCCGGAATAGTCCAAGGCGTAGTTGTCCAGATAACCACATGAGCAGATGTACCGCGAACAGGAAATTTAACATAAATCTGCGTTGCCCTGCGGTCAGCATATTCCACTTCGGCCTCGGCCAGAGCGGTGCGCTCAACCGGCGACCACATGATCGGTTTTGAACCACGGTATAATTGACCGGAGCTGGCGATTTTTAGGAGTTCGCCGCAGATGATGGATTCGGATTTGAACTCCATAGTTTTGTAGGGGTGATCCCAATCGCCAATCACGCCCAAGCGTTTAAACTCTTCTCGCTGTACGCCGAGCCACTCGCCCGCATATTCGCGGCAGCGCTTGCGAAATTCGCTGCCCGGGACTTGGTCTTTAGTGCGGCCTTTGCCCCTAAATTCTTCTTCGACTTTCCATTCAATGGGCAATCCGTGGCAATCCCAGCCCGGCACATAATTGGCGTTATAACCAAGCCCTTGGTGGGCTTTGACCACGATGTCTTTGAGGATTTTATTCATGGCCGTACCGATATGGATATGGCCATTGGCATAGGGCGGGCCGTCGTGCAGCACATAGGTCGGCTTGTCAGCGCTTTGCTTGCGCAG
>JALSHM010000354.1 GCA_026982235.1 Robiginitomaculum sp.
TGACCTTCACAATCATATCGGCGCGGGCGAATATTTTTGCCGCCGATTTAGAAACCGTAGCTCCGGCGGCGCGGTACGCCCAATCATCTGCCCCAATACCCAGCCCGGCACCACTCTGCACGACAACCTTGTGCCCGGCTTGTATAAGCTCGGCCACGCTTTCCGGCGTCAAGCCAACCCGATATTCATGATTTTTAATTTCTTTTGGCACACCGATAAGCATAGTTTTCTCCGTGATTAAATACGAGAAAAGACTAGCAAAACCATATTTGGAACAAATTCCATATGCCTTGTCATTTTAATTTTATTTCGTAATATATGTTATAAAAAGGATTTATTACAGGAATTATTTCGACTATGGATACAATTGACAAGAAACTTCTTCTCGCCGTGCAAAAAGATTGCCGCCGCCCTATTTCTGATTTAGCGGGCGAAGTTGGCCTGTCCACCTCCGCCGCCCACCGCCGCATTAGCCTTTTGGAAAAAGCTGGGATTATCGAAGGCTATCACGCCCGCCTTAACGGCCCGAAACTGGGCTATCAGATCGAATTTTATGTAGAGGTCTCCCTCGACAGCCAAAGCGAACAAGTGTTGGAAGCGTTCGAAAAGGCCGCCTTATCGCGCCCGCAAATTTTGGAATGCTATCTCATGACCGGCAATGCGGATTATTTGCTTAAGGTCGCGGTGGAGAACACCCGCGAATATGAGCGTGTCTATCGCCGCACCATCGCCGCCCTGCCCCATGTCTCGCGTATCCAGTCCTCCTTAGTCATGAAAGCTGTGAAACGCTGGGCAGGTTATCCGGCAAGAGACTAAACGATGCCACGATTTAACGTGATGTAATTGTGACTGTGCTTTTCAAATAAGTTCAGTTATAAGGCGTAAATAATGAGAACGCTGCACTATATATTCTTTATCAGTTTCCTAGCCGCCTTTATGGGTTTGACCGCCCGTGCTGGTGCGCCAGATCAAGCTGCACAATTATCGAATTTAAGCGATGATGCAGTGTATATTCATGTGGGCAAAGTCACGGACGCATTGGGCAAATCCGCACAAATTTCTAGCGCCATATATATCAAGGCAACTCCAGAAGCGATATGGGCCGTCATCACCGATTGCAGTCGCGCCCCTAGCTATGTGCCTGGTCTAAAAAAATGTGAGATTTTGCAAAAGGATCCGGACGGGCGTTGGGATATCCGTCGCCACACCAATAAAATTTCCCCGTTCCTGCCAAAAATAAAATCTGAATTTAGAAGCGAATACACTTATCCGACCAGCATTCATTTTAACAGTGCGGGTGGGGATATGGACACCAATTCCGGAATATGGGCATTTGCCTATGACAAAGCTAACGGCAAGACATTGGTCAGCTATAATGCCCGCGTCGCCTCCAAAACCATCATCCCCGACAAAACCATCCGCAAAGCCCTCAAAAAAAACATCCCAAAAGTCATGCGGGCTTTGCGCGCAGAAGTAATGGCTGATCAGGCGAAAATAGCGGGCGAAGCAAAGCCGTAAAAGTAAATTGCTAATGACTGCTTTGGGGGCAGAAAGAGCCGTTTGGAAGAAAGCTTGGCTATGCTTCATGAATGTTGACCGAATGGCTTGTTTTGCTTAGGTTCAGATTTAAAGATGCAAGAAATGCACATTGGGGGCGCACTTCTCCCGAGAATATAGACTTTAGAATTGGGGGAATGATTATGCTTAAACCAAAACTTTTAAAAAGCGGCGCACTGTTTAGCGCAATACTAATGGCTAGCCAAGGCGCACAGGCGGGCGAGCCCTATTTCGGCCCGCGCCCTGCGATGATTGTTAATCACGGGCAAAATGTGAATGTCGATG
>JALSHM010000355.1 GCA_026982235.1 Robiginitomaculum sp.
GTGTGATGTTCGTTGTTGAGTGGGGGTTGGCTTGCGGGTTTCTTTTCTCATAGCGGGTATGCAAAAATGTGCGACAAGTGCATTGCATTCTTTTTTGTGTCAGCATGGAGAAATTTTTCTACCGAGGCAAAAAGAGCTGCATTTTTTTGATAATGAGGAAATGAATTGGCGTCGTCCTGACTATGATCGATTTTATCATACGCATTTTGCCGATGCGCCGGCGCATGCCCTATGGGGAGAGGCGACACCTATTTATACCTATTGGCAACCATCCCTAGAGCGTATTCATCGTTATAATCCTCAAATGAAGATTATTGTATTGTTGCGCGATCCGATCATGCGGGCTTTTTCCCATTGGCGTATGGAATATATCAGAAACAAGGAAAGCCTGCCGTTTGCCAAGGCTATACGCGAGGGACGGGATAGAATTAAATCCTGTTCGGAACGCACGGTTCACAACCGGGTTTATTCCTATGTAGAAAGAGGATTCTATAAACCGCAGATCGAGCGCTTATTGCAATGGTTCCCGCGTGAGCAAGTGATATTTCTGTCCATGGTTGATTTATGGACCCGCCAAGGGGCGCTATTGAATCATTTGTGTGACTTTTTAGAAATAGCGCCGTTTGAGACTTTGCCAGAGCGAAAAATGATTTTTTCCTATCGTGACGACAAATCTGTTCCAAATCATCCAGATGCGGAGGATATTCGTTATTTGCGTGCGCTTTTCCAGGAGGATTGGCAGCAAACGATTCGCTTGACAGGGTGCCGGATAGATCCGGAAATTTTACCGGATGGGTCTTTCGCCGTAAAAATTTAGACCCAGACACCGAAAACGGATACCAGACCTACCTGTAAACTATCCACACCACCATCGACTTCGCGAATGAAAATAAGATTTGAGTTGGAGATAGGCGAAGCTTGCGTGCAGGGGATGGTAATTTGGCTGGTCTGAATCGACCCGTCCGAATGGCTGTATAAATTGTTGAAACTGCCGCCCGCACCGGTTGGGGTAACGCCAATATTACCAACGACATTGTTAAGGGAAATGCCCATTTTGACTAATAGGCCGGCTTGAGGGAAAACCGCGCCCAGCATGGTTTGCATCATTGGGGAAATATCCACCGCCACCACTTTGGTCGGTAATTGCGCGATGGGTTCACCCAGTTGCACGGTTTCACCACTGGACCACCCTATCAGATCATTGCCATCGATCACTTGCAGTTGCGTATTTGTACCCAAATCATTGACACGTTTAACCCATGCGGATTGTTCGGGCGATTTGGAGACATTCCAGATGCGGACATAGGAGACATTTTCCATTTGCGTATTGTTGAAAAATTGATCCGCCACAGCCGTTGTCAAGGTAAGAATATCACCGCTGGCAGAAGCGATAATGGCCTGACGGGGAATGGCGCTGCGGTTTTGGTCAAATCGCCAGATGGAATTTTCGCCAGCGCCCCCGGGAGTCATAATGAGGGACGTCAGAGGCTTGCGGCTGATGGTGTGTTCGACGCCTGCTGGAAATCGCACAGCGCCGCTGGCCGCATCGGCGATGAGGGAGTCTCGCCAAATATTGCCATCAGCACTGGTTTTAACATGCCAGTCATCATCGCCAGTAAGACCGAATTCTGCTCGTCCCGAAAAACTGGTTTGAAACAGGAGGGCGGCCGTATCGGTAATTGCATTTTTGTTGACCTTTATCCGATGGTCACTGCCTTCGTGGTTGAACAATGAGGCAGGGGAAGAAAGGGAGAGGCGGTTTATGTTGTCTGCGGTGGTGTTGATGCCGACCAGCGGGGCCGGATTAACAGCACCGCTGGCCATAATCCA
>JALSHM010000356.1 GCA_026982235.1 Robiginitomaculum sp.
AACCAGTACGAAAAAGTGCGCGGGAGCCAAATTCGATCTCGGTAAATTTCCGGCGGCGAAATTCGGAAACCTCAACCACATTGCTACCTGTCAAAGGGTCTGGTGTACGAACAGCGCCATCATGCACAACAAGACCAAACCCCAAATCTGCATAATAATTGTTTTGAAAATCATATCGCCACAATAGCCCGGCTCCGCCAAAGCTCGTCTTCCCGCCTAAATTGAGCGAGCCACCAATATATGGCTTCGGCTTATATGCCCAAGACAGCCAATCCGGACTATCCAAAACATATTCAGCCGTCACAGATATGCTCTGCTCCTTGCCGTGACGCCCCCCAAGCACACCATCAAAAAACTGGGCATCATGCAACATGACACCCAGACGTATTTCTTCTGCCTGTGCCGCCACCGCACCAAAGCCAGCCAGGCTACAGGTCAGCGCAGTATTAAATATTATGTTTTGCATAGATACCCCGTGCAATCTATGGAATTTTCTAACATACTAATTAGGCTTTGTGCGAACAAAATTTCAAAATTAGAAATTAAGGGATTTGGCGAATTTTACTTGGCCAATACCGCGCACTTCTTGTTCGATTTCTGCGTTGACGGGCTCATCGACGGATACCAGACAGATTGCCCGCCCGCCTTGTTCATCACGGCCTAGGAAAAACGTGGCTATATTCACACCCGATTCGCCGAGCAGACCGCCCAGCGCACCGATAAAGCCCGGCTTATCTTCATTGCGCACATACAGCATATGACCCGCAAAACCTGCGTCCATTTTGACACCAAACAAGTTTTGCAAACGCGGCTCGCCGCCGTATAGCGTCCCCGAAACTTCGAGAGTTTTGTCCTTAAGATGAATAATAAGCTTGACCAAATTATCATGGTTTTCCGCATCGTCGCGGGTGGATTCCTTGACATCGATCCCCCGGTCAGCGGCAATAGCAGGCGCGGAGACCATATTCACCTCGCTCATCATTGGCGACAATAGACCCGCCAAGGCGGCGGCGGTCATGGGTTTGGTGTTTAACTTAGCCACATCACCCATATAGCAAAACTCGACAGCTTCGATCGGGTCTTCCAGCAGCTGGCCTGTCATGGCGCCGAGCTTCTCGGCCAAGTCCACAAATGGTTTCAGGCGCGGGGCTTCTTCGGCGCTAATGGACGGCATGTTCAGGGCATTGGTAACAGCACCTGAGAGGAGATAATCCGCCATTTGCTCCGCCACCTGCACGGCGACATTTTCTTGGGCCTCCAAGGTGGACGCGCCCAAATGCGGGGTGGCGATAAAGTTTTTGGTGCCAAATAATGGATTGTCTTTGGCCGGTTCCACTTCGAACACATCCAAAGCGGCGGCACGGATATGACCACTATCTAGGAACTCTTTCAAAGCCACTTCGTCCACCAAAGCCCCCCGCGCCGCATTGACGAGTATAAGACCAGGCTTCGTACTTGCGAGGGCTTCGCGGCTCACAATACCGCGCGTGCCGTCAGTGAGCGGCGTATGCAGAGTAATGGCGTCGGCGCGTTTGAACAAATCCTCAAGCTCGACTTTCTCGACGCCCAAATCAACGGCGCGTTCTGGCGTTAGGTAGGGATCAAACGCAATGACTTTCATCTTGAGCGCCAAGGCGCGTTCAGCCACCAATGCGCCGATATTGCCGCAGCCAATAATGCCGAGCGTCTTATTATACAGCTCGATACCCTTAAAATCTGCCTTTGGCCACTCGCCTGCCTGCGTGCGGTTGGAGGCTGCCGGAATTTGCCGCGCACACGATAACAGCAAAGCAATCGCGTGTTCCGCAGTGGTAATCGCATTGCCAAACGGCGTGTTCATGACAACGACGCCGCGCGCGGTGGCGGCTTTTTTGTCTATATTATCCGTGCCGATGCCCGCCCGGCCAATAACCTTTAAATTGGTTGCGGCGGCAATAATATCTGCGTCGGGGCGGGTCGATGACCGCACTGCCAGCCCGTCATATTCGGGGATAATTTTGATGAGTTCATCTTTGGATAGTCCGGTGATGACATCCACATCAACACCGCGATTTTTAAATATACGTCTAGCTTCATCTGACATTTTGTCAGCAATAAGGACTCGTACCATGGGAGCCTCCTTTATAAAATTTATGTTTGGTTTTCTCTTTTTGCCATCCCGGCCAAGCCGCACTAGCGGTGCAGAGCCGGAACCTCGTACTTTAGCTAACCGCCGAGGTTCCGGGTGACCACAGGGAATGCCTATTATGCAAACCCGGGATGACAGCTAAGTTTAATTAAAAGTTGCTGCGCACTGGGTTGCAAAACCCCATTCCAGCCACGGGATCAGGTCTTCTATGTCCTGCTTGTTAATCAAGCCAGATGCCCAAACCCGAAAGCCCGGAGGCGCAGTGCGGTAAGAACCAAAATCATAGGCAACACCTTGGTCGCTGATCATTTTGACAATACCGCTCGCGAATGCCGATTGCTCTTCTGGCGACAAAGCCTGAAAGCGCGGGTCAACGATTTTCATACAGACGCCCGTGTTTGAGCGCTGTTCAGGCACCGCACACAGGTTTTCAATCCAAGGCGTTTTATCCATCCAGTCTTGCAAAAGCGCAAAATTTTCGTCCGCACGGTCATGCATCCATTTCAAACCACCTTGTTCGCGCACCCATTTTAAGCTTTCAATATGATCTTCGGCGCACATTAAGGACGGCGTGTTTAAGGTTGAGCCTTGGAATAAAGCTTCGTTCAATTTGCCGTTTTTGGTCATGCGGAATATCTTGGGCAGAGGCCAAGGCGGCGTATAACTCTCTAGGCGCTCTACGGCGCGCGGCGACAAAATCAGCATACCATGACCAGCTTCCCCGCCCATATTTTTCTGCCAAGAATAGGTGACAACATCCAATTTATCCCAAGGCAGTTCTTGGGCGAAAGCCGCAGATGTGGCATCACAAATGGTGATACCTTCACGGTCGGCGGGAATAAAATCACCGTTGGGCACCCGTGCGCCGCCCGTAGTGCCGTTCCAGGTGAACACCAAATCCCGGTCGCCCGTATACTGGGATAAATCAGGTAATTCGCCGTAATCAGCTTTAAAAATCCGCAAGTCTTTCAGGGGCAATTGGCTCTGCGCGTCGGTAATCCAAGCATAGCCAAAGTTCTCCCAGGCTGCCACATCAACGCCGCGCGGCCCCAGCATAGACCACATAGCCATTTCAACCGCACCCGTATCGGACGCTGGTACGATGGCAATGCGGTGGGTGTCTGGCACCTCAAGCACTTCGCGGGATAGATCAATAACTTCTTTGAGCACCTGCTTACCCAGAGGGCTACGGTGAGAGCGCCCTAGCGCCGCAGTTTTAAGAAAATCCGGTGTCCAGCCAGGCCGCTTACGAGAAGGACCAGGCGAAAACCGCCCATCAACCGGTTTAACGGTCGGCATTTGTAGTTTAGTCATGTGTGTCTCCGTGTGAGCGTTTTTGTACTCACATAAAACTGTACCTTGGTGGGAAGGCACGACCCGGGTGCGTTATGGGAGATTCGCCTGGGTCGGTCAAGTGGGGGAGACTTAAAAAATTATCCCTTGAGCATTTCCCAATAATCATAATCACTCATCAGACCCTTGTCCCAGACTATGCGTCCGGTTTTATCGACGGCCCATAAAGTTGGGGCATTGCGCAAGCTCAGGTCTTTGATGAAATTGCCTGCTGGATCCAACAGAACAGATATAGGATATCCGGCGGCAATGAGTTTTTCTTCTTGTTCATACCATGAAGACGGGTCTTTGCGCTGTTTATCTTTGTTGGTAATCACAAGCATTTGGTGGAGACTATCTTTGTGATAGGCATAGATAGCATGAAAAACTTTTAAAGCCTCATTATAGGCATTACTGCCCCTGCACATGGGCATAAAGCAAAGCAGGGTGATTTTTTGGGGCGGAATGGCCGCTATAAGCGTCGACATATTTATGTCCCCTGCACCACCGCATAAATAGGTAAATTCATAATGCAGTGGCAAGCTTCGGCTTAACATACTCTGCGGCTCAGTGATGTCACAACCTGCCGCCATAGCCCCTCTCTTGATGCGCTCTGACAGTGGACGGAATTTATAGGCCGCCAATATATATTCTTGATAGAGGGCAATATCCCGTTCGTCCTGCGCCTGCCGGGCAATATAGAAATATAACAAGGCTTGCATATCCGGGGCAAATTCCCGCACGCGTACTTTGCTCAGTAACGCGCCAAGCCCTTCCCTGTCCTCGTGCATTTCAAAGTCACATATAGCGCAGAATACTTCCAGCGCTGGTAAGCTGTGCGAAGCTCTTACTAGTCTTTGCATAAATGACAAGGCGGTGGGTTTTCTATAGGCCGCAGATATGGCCTCTCTTAACCCCACATAATCTTCTCGCTCCCATAAAGCATGGAAGCCCTCATTGCCATAATAGCCTTGGGCGGCATAAGCCTCAATAATAGTGTCACTATTGGGCAATAAATCTAAGCCAAGCGGCATACAATCCGTTTCCACTTCCAAGAAAGCATCGCTCTGTGCTTGGTAAAACAAATATCTGACCCCAAAGTGAGAGCCGTCTTGGAGCGCAAGTAAAGCGTCCGTCAAACTGGTCAATATGGGTTGACCATTAAAGGCTAAAAGGCAATCCCCAGGCAGTAAACCCAGTTTTTGGGCAGGCGATCCATCTGCAACTTTGTAAATAAAATGTGCTGACGAAAGATCGACTTTTTGTTGAGATCGTGGATCTCGACAGATTTGCATGACATTAGGGTCAAAAGCCCCATGGAGTGGCGTGCGCATAAATACTCATCCCGTGCCCCCATGCCACAGATTCGCGAATAAAATAATCTGTAATTGATAAAAATGCCTTTAGCAATATATTCAATTTTCCCTTAATAACTCCCAATAGAGCGACTTGCGCACACTCCCGTCTGGGCGCACGCTGTCCATTTCGCCCATTTGGGTGAAGTTTAGGCCGCGTAGGAGTTTGTGGCTGCGTATGTTTTGCGGTGAGGTAGTCATGACCAAAAGGCGTATGCCAAGTTGTTTGAACACCCAATCACAGAGATGCGCCATGCCTTTGGTTCCAACCGATTGGCTTTGCAGGTGGGCGGCTATGACACCACCAAATTCACAGGCAGAATATTCTGGCCAGAATTGGAAATCCGTGAGGGTAATAATTTGACCCCTCTCGTCTTCGGTGACCATAAGCAGACCTCGTCCGTCTTTGGCCTGTTGTGTGTGGTCTCGTATCCAAGCGCTTATACTGTTCAAAGAAAAAGGCCGGGGCAAAGTATAGACATCCCCCGACACGCGCGCGTCGCTCAGCAGTTTGAGCAAGCCGGGCGCATCAGCCTGTACGGCACGGCGCGACACACCTAAATCACCGCTAATCGTCTGCACGGCGCGCACGCGCGCACGGATTCTCTGCGCTTCCTCTTTGCTGATATTCAGTTTTGTTTTTGGTTCCATACCGCGCCTAGTGATGAATTTTTGTGCAAGCCATAAAAATGGCGGTTAAATTTTAGGCAAAATTCAACTTTTCTCCTGATTTTGCGGCAATATCGTCCCGTCATCTTGCCCCTCATTATTATTCAAAGCTAGCCAATGTGCCAACTGATAACTGGAGTTAGTGATGAAAAAAATTGAAGCAATAATCAAACCATTCAAATTGGATGAAGTCAAAGAGGCGCTGCAAGACCTCGGCATTACCGGCATGACCGTGTTAGAGGCCAAAGGTTTTGGCCGCCAAAAAGGCCATACGGAAATGTATAGGGGCGCGGAATATGTGGTCGATTTCCTGCCCAAATTAAAAATAGAGCTGGTCGTGCCCGGTGACCAAATCGAAGCCATTATCGACGCCATCAAAACCGTGGCGGGCACAGGCAAAATCGGCGACGGCAAAATCTTTGTTGTCGATGTGGAACAAGCCGTGCGCATTCGCACAGGCGAAACTGGCACCTCAGCCCTTTAATTATAACACCCCATTCATTCGGAGATACAAAAATGTCATATCTAAGAAAATCAATCAAATTCCTACCGCTGCTTATACTCGCCACCCCTGCCCTAACAGCCCACGCAGATGAACTGGCAGACCTGACGGCTAAATTAGAGGCTAGCGATGCACAAAATGCCTATATCTTTAACACGCTTTTATTCCTAATCGGCGGCTTTCTGGTCATGTGGATGGCGGCGGGCTTTGCCATGTTGGAGGCCGGACTGGTACGCACCAAAAACGTCTCCATGCAGTGCCTGAAAAACATTTCGCTCTATGCAGTGGCAGGCATTATGTTCTGGCTTATCGGCTATAGTTTTGCTTATGGTATCACCGAAGGCGCCTATATATCGACCAATTTAGGTTGGCAGAGCTTTGGCGCGTCGGCGGATAATTCTTCTGGCTATTCTGCCGCATCTGATTGGTTCTTCCAAATGGTGTTTTGTGCGACCACAGCGTCAATCGTCTCTGGTACCTTGGCTGAGCGGATTAAATTCTGGCCGTTCTTGTTATTTACGGCGCTTTTGACTGGCTTTATCTATCCCATCGTTGCCTCATGGGAATGGGGTACAGGCTGGCTCGACGCCCTAGGTTTCGCTGATTTCGCCGGCTCTACACTCGTGCATTCTACGGGCGGCTGGGCGGCCTTGGCAGGGGCGATTATCCTGGGCGCCCGTGCCGGGAAATACGGCGCAAATGGCCAAATTAACCCAATTCCCGGTTCCAATATGACTTTGGCCACGCTTGGTGTATTTATTCTCTGGCTCGGTTGGTTCGGCTTTAACGGCGCTTCACAACTGGCCATGGGTACGATTAGCGATGTGACCGATGTGTCCAAGATTTTCGTCAATACCAATATGGCTGCCTGTGCAGGCGTGGTTGTAGCGGTTTTTTACACACAGTTTCGCTACAAAAAAATCGATCTGACCATGGCGCTTAATGGGGCGTTGGCAGGTCTGGTGGCCATCACCGCAGAACCCTTAACCCCTAGCGTCCCCGCAGCCATGTTGGTCGGTGCTATTGGTTCTCTCCTCGCTATGCTTACGGTTCCCTTGCTGGATAAGCTTAAAATCGACGATGTTGTCGGTGCTATCCCTGTGCATTTGGTTGCAGGTATCTTCGGCACGCTGGCCGTTGCCTTCACCAATCCGGATGTCAAATTCATGCCGCAGCTTATTGGTGTCGTCGCCGTCGGTGTGTTCGTCTTCAGTATCAGCGCCGTCCTCTGGTTTGCTTTGAAGAAAACCATCGGTATCCGGGTCTCTGAAGAAGAAGAATATGTCGGTCTCGACCAAGCAGAACTTGGCGTCGCCGCTTATCCGGAATTTGTCTCTTAACTTAAACACAACCTTAAAAAACAGGAAAATATCATGAAGAAATTAGCCCTTAGATTGGCTCTAATGCCCCTTGCCTTGCCCTTAATACTCCTCAGTTCAACCTATGCCTTAGCCGGAGAAGATGTATCCGTTAGCGTCAGTACTGACTATGTCACGAAATATGTGTTTCGCGGCACCACACTAGCGGGCGAAGCTTTCCAGCCAGGTGCAGAAATTTCCTTCGGGAATTTCAGCGCCGGGGTCTGGGCATCGCTCGCCAGCGGCAAAGAAAGTATTGCCTTTGCCGATGAGATAGACATTTACGCTGGATACGGCTTTGATCTCAGCGAAACAATTTCTGCCAGTGTTGGTGCGACCTTGTACCACTACCCACAATTGGGCGGCGTGTTTGATCTTGGCACGGGCGCAGGCGATGCCAGCACGGTGGAAGTCTATGGTGGTCTTAGTTTTGACGCCCCCCTCGCCCCCAGCGTCACCGCCTATTATGATCTCAATTTGAAAGCTTTCACCCTAGAAGGCGGCGCAGAATACTCCGTACCCGTTGGCGAAAAAACCAGTTTTGACATAGGCGCAAGTGCTGGCCTGGTCACAGTCAAGGGCGGCGGGGATTATCAATATGGTTCCCTATCCGGCGCACTGACATACGGCTTTAACGACAACACATCCGTATATGCGGGTATCAATGGCGGATTAAGTTCGCAAAATACATTCGCGGACACCAATTTCGACATCACAGACCCCAGCACCATTTCCGCACCCAAAAAGTCCGGCATCTGGTTCGGCGTCGGTATATCGAGCGGATTTTAATCATACTCCTTTGCTTGGGCGATCATCTGCCAATAGGCATAATCATCGTCCAAGCTTCCGCTCCAAACCACGCGCCCAGATTTGTTCAGGGCATGAAATGATGGCGCGCCGCGCAAGCCTAAATCTTCGCCAAAGCTGGCACTGGCTTCATGTAAGACCAAAAGCGGCAGTTTACGTTTAAAGGCCGCATCCTCATTCTCAAAATAATCAGCGCGGTCTTTTCTGCGCACCTCATTATCGGTCAAAACCACAAGCGGGTGTATGTGGTTTTTGATATGGTCATAAATACTTACATAAGCTTGCAAGCTGGCATTATATGGGCCATTGCCCCGGTAAAAAGGCATCAGGCATAAAGGCAAAATCTGCCCCTCTTGCATATCAGCCAGCAAGACTGGAAGCGTGACCGCTCCCTTACCACCGCGCAAATATGTCAGGTCATAATTAAGATTAAGCACCCGCCCCACCAAACTTTCATTATCAATCACCTGAATATCTAATTGCTCAGCCGTGGCGATTACGCGATCTGATTCCAAGCTGGTGTTGAGGGCTTGATTGACCAATTCTTTGGCGCGGGGCATATCGTTAAACCGCAGCGCATTCAATCCGCGATAATAGTACATCAATCCATGAAAATCCGTAGTCCAATCATACATAACCTGCGCAAATTCATCTAAGGCCGTAAACCCTGCCTCTATATTGCCAGCTTCAATATCTGCTATGCCAACCATAAGCTCCGCAGGCGGAAAATCTGCTTTTTTACCAAATAATTTTCCAACCAATGACGGCTTATTACAAGCTTGCGCAGCAATGCGTAGTTTCTCATGCTCGCCCCGCTCCCAAAGCGTGAACCAGCCTTCTGTACCGCAAAACCCTTTTTTCAAATATTGCTCTACAATACCCTCAGAACTAGGGGTGGTGCGCATGCCGAGCGGCAAGCTTTGAGTTTTGACCTGCAAAAGCTCAGATGACTTGGGCATATAAAAGCTATACTCAACAACCTTGCCAGCAAATAACACTTTCCCAATATCGACAATCAACGCAGAATGGCCATTCACTGTCAGTAAAATATCGCCGGCTTGCAATCCTAAACTGGCGGCGGGGGAGCCTGGGGCGACTTTCTCGACATATACACCTTGGCACAAAGATGGTTGATTGGTTATTGGCTGTTTCTTGCTGCTGAGAAACCAGTTTGGATTAACTTTTTCAGGGGGCATATAAAAACCTTTTCACTCGACTTAATGCTTGCAACGACCCCGATTTTTCCCTAGCCGTATAGCTCTAAGTTCACAAACTTACAAAGGTTTTATGCGCTGATGGACAAGCAAAAAAACAAAGTTGCCCTTTTATATGTCTATGTGGCCGCCATTGTTCTGATTTGGGCGACGGCGTATAATCTGATGTATTATACGGTGTATTCTGGCGGTTTTCCGGCGGAATGGATACCTGCGGCGCGGACGGTTTTGCCCGCGCTGGGCATTACCTTATTCGTTTATATACGCGGCATGAAACTACCGCCCTTGTCCGACAAACGCTGGTTTTGGTATGGTCTTATGGGGTTTCTGGGCATGACTGCGCCGTTTTATTTACTGGCCAAAGGCAATGAATATGGGGTGGAAAGCGGGATTTCGTCTATTCTAACCAACGGTGTCACCCCGCTCATGACAATTTTGCTGGCGCATTTTCTTGTGAAATCAGAACGCTTGACCTTGCGCAAATCCATAGGGTTTATCATCGGTTTTATCGGGGTGGTGTTTTTGTTCATTCCCGAAAACCTGTCCCTAGAGCTGATCCAAAACTGGCATGCGCAGATTTTTATCTTAATGGTCGCGCTCAGCTATGCCCTCGCGGCCATCGTCGCCAAACGCGCACCTGACACAACGGCCAGTGTGGGTGCCGCTGTTATGTTGATAACCGCAGCCATAACCGCCATTATTTTTGCCATCCCGTCTGGAATGCCGGGCGGCGAATATTCCCACGGCGTGTTATTGGCCTTGTTCATTTTGACTATTTTCTCTACAGGCCTGTCTGACATTTTATACCTAAAAGTCATCAAAATGTCTGGCCCCAGTATGATTGCAAAAATCAATTATCTGGTGCCCGTATTTGCGTTAGTATTCGGCATTATATTCCTCAAAGAGCAATTTAGCTGGCGCTCCGTCGCAGCTATGATGATTATCATAACCGGGTTACTCATAGCCCGTATTGAAGATAAATCTTCCTAATGCGTAGGTCTATACTCTCCAATTTATGGCTTTTAGTCCCCGCCACCCTGCTCCTCTGGGGCACGGAATATACATTGGTCGGCACGATTGACGCCGCCATTATTAGCGAAGCCTGGCAAGTCGCCATTCGCATGGTTTTTGCAGCCGCGCTCATGGTTGGGTTCGTTTACCTAAGCGGTCATAAACTCCCCCGCTTGAACAACAAAAGCTGGTTATTTTTTGGTACTATGGGTTTCATTGGCATGACCATCCCGTTTTATCTGATTGCGCGGGGCTATAATGCCGGTGTTGATTCAGGTTTGATTTCGATCCTCATCGGCGTGACCCCGTTGTTCACGGTTATTCTCGCACATTTTTTCGTGAAATCCGAACCCCTTACCAAGCTCAAATCCCTCGGATTTATTATCGGATTTCTTGGGGTTTGTGTCCTGTTCCTACCCACAGAACTCAGTTGGTCTTTGGTGGATAATTGGCAAGCCCAAGCCCTGATTATCCTCGCCGCATTCGGCTATGCTATGACCTCTATATTGGGCAAATGTGCCCCAGAGCAACCCGCCAGCGTCGGCGCGTCTCTGATGCTCATAGGCGGCGCGGTCAGTGCCGTGCTGGGTGCCTATATACTGGCTAGGTCTGAAATGCCCACCACAATACCACCCGCCAAAATCATCGGCGCTCTCGCCGCCCTAACGATTGGGGCGACATTTTTCGGTAATCTGCTCTATCTGCGCCTGTTACAAATCTCTGGCCCCAGCTTAATTGCCAAGATAAATTATATCGTCCCCATCGTCGCCATCATCTCTGGCATGGTATTTTTACAAGAAAGCTTGCATTCACGCTATATTATTGCTCTTGTGATCATTCTCATAGGGCTAGCCATCGCACGTATGGGCGAAAAATAAAAAACAAACTTAAAATCAATCAGGAATAATTATGCAAGACCGCAAATCACTATTTTATGCGGCCTGTATAGCCATAGTAATCTTTTGGGGTACGGCATATACGCTTATCGGTTATATCGTGGATACTATCTCACCCGCTTGGTTAGTGGCGGTACGCACAAGCATTGCTGCCTTTGTACTCATTGCTTATGCTTTGTGGCGCGGACATAGATTCCCCCCTTTGCGCGATTCACGTTGGCGGTGGTATTCGCTTATGGGCGTTATCGGCATGGCCTTGCCGTTTTATTTTACGGCCCAAGGCCAGAAGGTTATTGATAGCGGATTGACCTCTATTCTCGCAGGCGTCATGCCGCTATTTACCATCGTGCTTGCGCATTTTTTTATCAAAGACGAACGGCTCACCTGGCGCAAAACTATCGGGTTTTTGATAGGCTTTGCCGGCCTGATATTTCTATTTGTCCCTATCCCTTTTGAATTAGAACTTGTCGGAGAATGGCGCGCCCAGGGTCTAATCTTGTTGACGGCATTTTGTTATGCAGTGCTGACCATTATCGCCAAACGCGCCCCCGACACACCTGCTAGTCTTGGCGCTGCCATGATGCTCATCGCCGCTGCTTCAACATCGCTCTTATTCGCATTATCCACGGGATTACCGCGCACCATGCCCCCAAATTCTGCCCTCATAGCGCTTTTTGTGCTGGCGGTGGGCGCAACAGGGATTGCCCAAATCCTCTATCTGCGGCTCGTGCAAATAAGCGGGCCGAGCCTGATTGCGCGTCTGGTTTATTTGGTGCCCGTATGTTCTATTATTGCAGGCATTGTTTTCCTCGGCGAAGCCTTTTCCTGGCGCACCGTAATCGCCATGGTGATTATCACGGCAGGCATGTATATCGCCAGGGCAAGAGAGAAGCCGCAAATTTAATGCCTCCATTTTTCATAGGAAGAAGAATTTTATATATCTTTTAAGACAGCAAATGGGTTGTTTGCATCCGATTTTTCCTGGCTTTCCACCTGCCCCAATCCGTGATTTAAAGGGCCATTGCCTTGGCCGAGTTTTGGGGCGGTGCGGATGGCTTCGAATACAAATTCCCGCGCCTCGCGCACGGCGATTTCTAGGGGCGCACCTTGGGCTAGCATGGCGGCGACGGCACTGGCCAATGTGCAGCCCGTGCCGTGGGTATGGCGGGAATGGATACGCGGGGCGCTCATGATATGATTACCGTCCGGGGCGACCAAAACATCGGTGATGCTTTTGCCGTCAAGGTGCCCACCTTTCATTAGCGCCGCATAAGCCCCCATTTCCGACAACCGTTCTCCGGCC
>JALSHM010000357.1 GCA_026982235.1 Robiginitomaculum sp.
TTTGGGCCGCCCATAACTGGTATCGTCCCGTCATGATATTTGCCTTGCGTCGCCGCTACCTAACGGCGGCAACATTTATTGGCGCCATGCTTTTGTCCATAGGTCTATTGACCAATGGTATTGTCAAGACCTCCTTTATGCCAGAGAGTGAATCGGATCAAATATCCATCACGATCGATCTACCCGAAGGCACGCCCTATAGCCGAACCTTGCAAGTATTGGATCAAATCCAAGTGGCCGAAAAAGCCTTGGTTGAAGAGATAAATAAAAGCACCAAAGGTGAGGGAAAATTGATTGAAAATTGGTACACCCGTTCACGAGACAACCAAGTCTTGGCTTTGGTTAAATTAGTGCCGCCGGAAACCCGCAGTCTGACAGCCAAAGCAGCTGCTGACCGCTTGCGCGCTTTAATCGGCGAAGTTCCGGATGCTGAACAAATAGAGGTCAATTACAAAGATAATAATGCCGACCCCGCTATTCAATACGTGCTAAACTCACGAGACTTGGACGCGCTACATGCAGCCGCTGATGATTTGATGTCGAAACTTCGCTCTTATGAGGGCGTGTTTAATGTTGTGAATGACAGCGAAAGCAGTGCCGACGAAGTCCGGTTTGAGCTTAAGCCCGGCGCAGAAGCTCTTGGTATTACACCCGCTATTATTGCCAGCCAAGTGCGCCAAGGCTTTTTCGGCGAAGAAGTCCAGCGCCTGCCAAGAGACGGCGAAGATGTGCGGGTTTATGTGCGGTATCCGCGCGCTGACCGCGAAAGCTTGGACTTCCTCGGCCAAATCCGTATGCGCACCAATGATGGTCGCGAAGTGCCATTGGCGGCGGTCGCCGACCTGCGGTTTGACAAAGGCGTGTCGCAAATATTGCGCCGGGAGCGGCAGCGGGCGGTTATTGTATCCGCAGAGGTTTTACCGGAACGCATTAACGAAATACGCGATACCCTGAAAGAAGATTTCTTTGAAGGGTTCGATCTACGCCACCCCGATGTCACGCGGGGCAATATTGGCCGCGCCCAAGGCGAAGCTGAATTTGTGGGTGAGTTATTACGGTTTGGCGGCATTGCGCTTCTCGTCGCATATTTCCTCATTGCTATCGCATTTAGATCCTATTGGGAGCCAACCCTTATTTTGTTAGCGGCCATGCCGTTTTGCTTTACTGGTGCGGTGGTTGGACATTTGATTATGGGACAACCATTATCGCTCATGTCATATTTAGGCATAAGTGCGGCTGCGGGCGTGGCAGTCAATGATAATTTGGTGCTTTTGGACTATGTACATAGGCTGCGCGACAAAGGCATGGATGGGGCGCAAGCCTTAATCGAAGCGGGCACTAAAAGGTTCCGACCGATCTTGCTGACCTCGCTGACCACATTTGTCGGCCTTGTGCCGTTAATGATGGAACGCTCCATCCAGGCTCAATGGCTAATCCCCGTTGGGATCGCCTTGGCCTTTGGTGTCATATTTGCCCTGTTCGTCACCTTGTTTTTTGTACCAGCCCTATACGGTATTGGTGCCGACATCAGACGTGGCTTTCTAAAACGTGTCCTACGCCGCGAGACGGTAAACTTCACCTCAAACATAGAACACGATTTCGCGGAGTAATTACCTAATCCTCACCTCAATAACAGGGTGGGCATGTATATCTATCCATGGTTTTTCTCAAATAAACACCAATGATTTCAGTTACTTATAAATAAAGCGCCAAAATGTATCCATGGCTATTCCATCTGGGCTATATTGACATTGTTCTCTTGTTCTTGGGACAGACAAAACGCGTTAGTTTGTTGGAGCAAGGGACGGT
>JALSHM010000358.1 GCA_026982235.1 Robiginitomaculum sp.
GCAACGCAAAAAACCTGATTGAGTTTTTGAAATCTGCGCGGCCAAATGATCCAGACCCGTTATTGATTCTAAATAAAACAGGTGTACCAAAAACGGCAGAAATCCCGGTGAAAGATTTTGCGGCTGCGGTAGGATTGAAGCCGGCGCTCGTGCTTGCATATGAGCCGATAGTATACACCGAAGCCTCAAATGACGGAAAAATGCTCAGTGATTTAAAATCTGCCGAGGCAGCATTTGATGGGATTATGCATTTAGCGGTACGACTAAAGACTGGAGAGTTTCCCGTTCAAGTAAGTGGAAAAAAAGGGCGGAAAACTAAAAAAACAAAGATCAGTAAACCGGGTAAAGAAAATAAAAAATCTGGTGGTTTAATGGCTAAATTAAAAAAGCGGAAATAGGGTATAATGTTTGGAAAACGAGCAAGTGGTAATACGGCACGCCCATCCGGCGTACCAGTAGCGGATAAACCTGAAGTCACACAGATTGTGCCAGAGCCGGTGGCGGCATCTGTAAATTCGGGCGCGACTGATTCTGGGCGTGACGGCGAAATATCCGATGCATATTACGAAACCAAGGCTACGATTTTCAACGCTTTGTTTGAGACCATTGATGTATCGGCCTTGGCTGGTATGGAGCCAAAAGCTGCCCGCGAAGAAATCCGGACTATCGTTGATGAAATTATCGCTATTCGTAATGTACGTCTTTCTGTCGTCGAGCAAAATAAACTCATAGGCGAAATTTGTGATGATATTTTGGGGTACGGCCCACTAGAGCCGCTGCTTATACGTGACGATATTGCCGATATTATGGTCAATGGCGCCAAACATGTGTTTATCGAAACTGGCGGTAAAATGGAAAAAACCAATATCCGTTTTCGCGATAACCAGCAATTGATGAATATTTGCCAGCGTATTGTGTCTCAGGTGGGGCGCCGGGTCGACGAAAGTTCGCCGATTTGTGATGCGCGTTTGCTGGATGGTTCGCGGGTCAATGTGATTGCACCGCCCTTAGCGATTGATGGGCCGACACTGACCATACGGAAATTTAAAAAAGACAAATTGACTTTGGAGGATTTGGTCAATTTTGGGTCTATTTCGCCCGCAGCTGCAAAAGTGTTGAAGATTATCGGGGCTTGCCAATGTAATATTCTTATTTCGGGTGGTACAGGTTCAGGTAAAACCACTTTGCTAAACTGCTTAACCGCCTTTATCCATCCGGACGAGCGAATTATTACCTGCGAAGATGCTGCTGAGCTACAATTGCAACAACCCCATGTCGTACGCCTAGAAACCCGCCCGCCAAACCTAGAAGGCAAAGGTAAAATTACCATGTCGGATTTGGTGAAAAACTGTCTGCGGATGCGCCCAGAACGGATTATCGTGGGTGAGGTGCGTGGGCCTGAAGCTTTCGACCTCTTACAAGCTATGAATACAGGCCATGATGGCTCTATGGGAACACTCCATGCCAATTCGCCGCGTGAAGGTCTCTCCAGATTGGAAAGTATGATCACAATGGGCGGTTTCTCATTACCCGTGCGGACAATCCGTGAAATGATTGTCGGTTCCATTGATGTGGTTATTCAAGCGACAAGACTGCGTGACGGGTCACGGAAAATTACCCATATCACCGAAGTTCTGGGCATGGAGGGAGACGTTATTGTTACCCAAGACTTAGTTGTGTTCGAAATGGACGGTGAAGATGCGGACGGAAAAATTATCGGTGAGCACAAATCCACAGGGATAGCCCGTCCTGCGTTTTGGGAGCGCGCCCGCTACTTTAACCTTGAAAAAGACTTGGCTATGGCTCT
>JALSHM010000359.1 GCA_026982235.1 Robiginitomaculum sp.
AAAAGAATGGGCAAAGTCGCAGGCAGAAGGGCGGGCGTTTGTAAATCCGGTGAAAACAACGACGCTACGGTGGCGGTCTTAAATTATTTTAGAATTATTCTAACTTTTTCTTGATTTTTTACACACGCCCCTTATATTGTAATTATTCTAATTCTTAACAAGGAGATTATCATGTCACTTAAACTAGGCGACACCGCCCCCGATTTCACAGCTAAAACCCAATTTGGAGATATTGCCTTCCATGATTGGGCTGGTGATAATTGGGTCTACTTCTTTTCACATCCCGCCGACTTTACCCCGGTTTGTACAACGGAAATGGGTCGCACAGCGCAATTGGCCAAAGAATTTGCCAAGCGCGGTGTAAAACCGCTTGGCCTGTCTGTGGATAGTCCAGAAGAACATGTTGAATGGATCAAAGATGTCAACGAAACCCAGCATACTCAGCTGGAATTCCCAATATTAGCCGACGAAGACCGCAAGGTCAGCGAACTTTACGGCATGATACATCCCGGCGAGAGCGAAACCGCGTCCGTGCGCTCCGTCTTCATTATTGACCCCAATAAAAAAATCCGCCTAATGATGACTTACCCTATGTCAGTTGGTCGCAATTTTGATGAAATCTTGCGGGTTATAGATAGCCTACAAACTGCGGACAAATACGGGATTGCCACAGGTGCAGACTGGAAACCGGGCGATGCGGTCATCGTCCCGCCCAGCGTCTCTACCGAAGATGCCCGCAAAAAATTCGACAATGTGGAAGTGGTTAAACCATATTTGCGCTATACAAATCTCTAATTATATAAACGCAACGCGCCAGCCCTTGCTATACAGGGGCTGGTTTTTACGGCTTGTTCTTCAAATACAAAATACCCTTGAGCAATAACAGAACCCAAGGTGTGCCGTGCATAAGCAAATCAAAAATATCCGCAGGTGCCGTTAAGCCCCCACCCACCAACATATGCAATTTCTCCCAAATATGAGGAGGCCGAAACGGCGCCAAGCCAAGCGTAAGGCACAGCAAAATGACGATTGGCCAGTTAAGTTTGTTTATGATGTTGGACATGATTTAAGTCCCTGCTTAATAATGATAACGGCACTGCACGATAATGAGGCTATCATGCGTGGCCTTGTAAACAAGGCGGTGTTTCTGATCTATCCGCCGCGACCAATATCCAGATAAATTTCCCTTTAGTGGTTCTGGCTTGCCTGCACCTTCGAACGGATGGTGTTGGCATTCTTTAATAAGCCTATTCACCCTTTTCAACATCTTTTTATCTGCCACTTGCCAATGTACATAGTGCGTCCAAGCAATTTGTGAAAAAGTTACGTTCATTCCTCTATGAGTTCGGTCTCAATTACATTGCCTGCCTCAACCTGCGCTATGGATTCTAGTAGTGATTTTCGGTTGGCCGGACTGGCCAGCAAATAGGCCGTTTCGTCCATGGAATCATAATCCTCCAAAGACAGCATAACCACGGGCTTACCGCGCGCACGGGTGACAATGACAGGTTCATGGTCGTCATTAACCAGATCCATCATTTTGGACAGGTTTTTGCGAAGCTCTGTAGAGGATAATATTTTCATAGGGACTATGTACGCAATTACGTACGTTGAGTCAAGTCTTGGTTTTTAAATTTATATCTCAGTAATTATGTTTACCGATGGCAGCCCGGTGACCTGCAAACCACGCTTCATCAATAGTATCTCTATGCGTGAGAAAAAACTCGCCGCCAAGACATGTAGTACTATGTTCATCTAAAACTACTTTCATTTTATCCTCTCCAGCAATAGCTATTGATTGGTTTG
>JALSHM010000360.1 GCA_026982235.1 Robiginitomaculum sp.
GGGCGGCAAGAAACCCGCGAACATAAACCGCGCGGGGGATAATCCCGAGCTTACCAAGCCCGCCAAAACGGCACTGGCACCCGGCACGGCAAAGACGGGTAGGTTTTCTTTGATACAGGCCCGGGCGAGCTTATAGCCCGGATCATTGACCAAAGGCGTTCCCGCATCGCTAATCAGCGCGACCGACTTACCGCCAGCGATTGCATTTATGACGCCCGGTAACTTCTTTGCCACATTATGGTCATGATAGGCGCTTATAGATGCTTTGAGACTATAAGCGTTCAGCAAGATACGTGCGCGGCGCGTGTCTTCGGCCAAGATTAAATCGGCGCTCGCCAATATATCAAGGGCGCGTAAACTTATGTCGCGTAGATTGCCAATGGGCGTGGCAACGAGGTATAGCCCGGGCGTAAGTGCGTCCGACTGTATTTCGAGGCGGTTTTGGGATTGCGCTTCACGAATTGCGCTTATAGTGTCTGTGTTCTTATCGGGCACGCTTATTTCTCTGGTGTGTTTTTAAATTTGGAATTGTTTATGACAGTGTACTTGGATGTGGCAGTAAAAGCGAGAGACTTTATCGTGGCGTTTTGGCAAATTCTAATTCTGAGCCTGCTTGGCGGCATTCTCATGAGTGCCTGTGCGACAACCGCGCCCCAAGGCCCTGGGCAATCGCCGCCGGACTATCCGGGCTCAGGCCAGCCGACCGATATCATCAACCCTGAACCTGAGCAGCCAGAGCCAGAACAACCGCCCGCAGAGCCTGAACCTGCCGAGACTATGCGCGGCTTGACGCCCGCCTTTATGGACAGCAAAGACATTCGCCGCATTGCGATCTTATTGCCGTTTTCTGCCCGTTCCAGCAAATTACGCGCCGAAGCTGCGTCGATGTTGCAAGCAGCGGAATTATCGGTTTTTGATAATGATGATAATAATATTTTGCTCATTGCGCTGGATAGTAAGGGTACGGCGGACGGCGCAGCGCAAGCAACCGCCAAAGCCATAGACCAAGGTGCAGATGTTATTATCGGGCCAATTTTGGCCGGTTCGGTCAAATCTGCAGGTAAAATTGCCCGCAAGGCCGCCATACCAGTTATCGGGTTTTCCACGGATACGTCTGTGGCTGGCAATGGTGTATATCTCCTCAGCTTTCCGCCAGAAGCTGAAGTTAGCCGTATAACCAAATTCGCCGCCGAAGCGGGTGCAACAAAATTCGCCTTCCTTGGACCCCAGTCGACTTACGGCAAGCGCGTGCTAAATGCGTATAAAGCCAATGTCAGAAATCTTGGTGGTATCATGGCTGGTGTTGAAACCTATGCGGGGAAAGATATTTCGGTCATGCAAGCCCCCGCTGCAAAGCTGGCCAATATGTTTCCTTCGCCTGCCGAAACGGCAGAAAACCCGGAATTTGACGACCCCTATCATGTGGTGCTTTTGCCTGAAGGCGGTACGGCCTTGCGCTCGCTGGCACCGCTCTTGACTTTTTACAATGAGAATACCCGCCATGTGCAAATTATGGGTACAGGGCTTTGGAACCGCGACGAAGCGGCGCGAGAGCCAGCCTTGGCGGGCGGCATTTTCGCGGGGCCTGACCTAGAGGGTAAATTGGCCTTCAACGCAAATTATGATGCGCTTTACGGCGAAGAACCATCGCGGCTGGCCTCACTTGCCTATGATGGTCTGTCGATAGCGGCCTTTGTGGCGGGCGGCGATAGCAAAGACCACACAGACATGCTCACCGATCCCGCAGGCTTTTACGGTGTCGATGGCCTGGTGCGCTTTACCCCTTATGGCACACCCGAACGCGGGCTTGCGGTTTATCAAATAAAAGGCGGGCGTTTCGTGGTCATAGATCCGGCACCAAAATCCACCGACGGTGCGTTTTAAATCGCGGCTTTTTAGGAGAGCAATTCGCGGCACAGCGTATCTAATACCATGCGGCCCTTGGGGCTTGCGGATAATTGATCGCCCAATTTTACTAACAGTCCAGCTTTTTCAAAGTCGGTAATTTTATCAACTGCGAGCGCATGTCCGGATATTTGCATATAGCGGGACAGGCTAATGCCTTCACTAATCCGCATGCCCATAAGCAGATATTCTTCTGCCCATGACTGCGGGCTTAGGATTTCTTGTTCGGCTATGCCGTGACCTCTATTGCCCACGGCGGTAATATAGTCTTTGGGCCTTAGGGCGGCGATGGTGGCACGGCGTTTGGCGTCTATCGTTAAGCGTCCATGGGCACCTGGGCCAATACCCGCATAATCATCGCCTTGCCAATATAGCAAGTTATGGCGGGACTTAGCGGCCTTCCCTTTGGCAAAATTTGAGACTTCATATTGGTTAAATCCTTTAGCGGTTAGTGCGCGTATAATCTGCTCGAAAAAATCGGCGCTGGCATCACTGCCTACGGCTTTGTTTATGCCGCGCTTCTTGGCTTGGCCAAAGGCGGTTCTTTGTTCAATGGTGAGTTGATAGGTGGATATATGGCTGACACCGCTGGCCAAGACCCTGTGCAAATCATCTTGCAACATGTCCTCTGTTTGGTTGGTAAAGCCGTAAATCAAATCCGCTGAGACCCGGGGCATTATAGGTGTCGCCAGCTCTAGCGCCTGTTTTGCCGCCCGCCCATCATGATCCCGCCCCAAGAACTTTAAGGCGTCGTCGTCAAAACTTTGCACCCCAACGGAGAGCCGCTCTATTCCCGCCTCGCGCCATGCTGTTAGCGCTTTTGCATTTATATCATTGGGATTGGCTTCAAGGCCAATTTCCAAATCAGGCGCGGGTGACCATAAGTTTTGGGCGGTCTTTATGAGTTTTTGTATATTGGACGCAGCCAGCAAGGACGGTGTGCCGCCGCCGAAATGGATACTGACCAGACGGCGCCGCCCGCTCATCTCGCGCCAATGCGCCATATCCGCAATCATGGCACGCACCAATTCGGCTTCTGTGTCTGCTTTGTTTTTATAGATATTGAAATCGCAATAGGGGCAAATTCGCGCACAATATGGCCAGTGTATATAGAGGCCGATTTTATCCATTTGTTATTGGCCCATCCGGAAACCAGGCCGCAATGAATTTTGCAAACGCAGCGGCGCGGTGGCTTTTGGCGTGTTTTTCTGCCGGGTCAATTTCCGCGAATGTTTGGGTGTCGCCGTGTGCGACAAATATCGGATCATAGCCAAAGCCTTTATCGCCCCTAGGCGGCCAGACCAAATGACCCTCCACTTTGCCCACATAAGTGCTGACGCCATTGGCCGGAAAAGCCAGAGATAAAGCACAAATGAACCGCGCCGTATTGGTGCCGCCTACCGCACGCATTTTATTATATACCTTTTCCATCGCCATAGCGAAATCCCGACTTCCGTCCGGTAATTCACCCCAGCGCGCCGAATAAATGCCCGGCGCACCGCCCAAAGCATCCACTGCCAAACCGCTATCATCGGACAGTGCTGCCATGCCCGCAGCATCGGCGGCAGCTTTGGCTTTCAGCTCGGCATTGGCAGTAAAGGTAGCGCCGGTTTCCTCCGGATCGTCCAACCCAAGCTCCGCCGCGCTAAATGTGCGCACGCCGTAAGGTTTGAGCAGTGCGCGAATTTCGCGCACCTTGCCTTCGTTATGGGAGGCGACAACTAATCTGTTAAGTGGATGGCGCATGGGTTTTCCTATCGTGTTTGCCCTTGCTGGTAAAGCTGTGTCATAGCATGTGTCAAGCCACCACAAACATTTTGTCTTGCTTTGGCAATCAATATTGATTATCGATAAGTATGGAAAGCGTAAATATGTCAGAAAACCAAAATGTTGAAACACTTTACCCTAATGAAGGGGTGTCCTCAAAAGCCAGCCCGGCTATTGGGTTTTTGAAAATACTTCTGACTATAATTTGGTGGAGCGGCTGGGTATTTTTAGCCATATTTACTCTGCTGTCGATTTATGCAGCTCTGGGGGCATTGGGAATCGAAGCGGTAAAAAAATCTTTCGACAATGTCACGCCATTTATGGCGCTCATTTCGTCCGCAAGTGTGGTTGTGGTGGCCGCAGTTTTTCTTATCATCGTCAAACAATTACGGGAAATTTGCAAAACGCTGATGACGGGGGATCCTTTTGTTCCCGAGAATGCCAATCGGTTGCGGACAATAGGGATAGCCGTTGCGGCTGGCGAAATATTGCGGCTTTGCTCCACATTTATTATTTCGCGCCTCAGCCAGGCGAGCGATGAAATGTCCGTGGTCGCAACCGACCTTAGGATATATGTCTGGTTTATGGTATTGGCGCTTATTATTCTGGCCGAAGTGTTCCGCGAGGGCGCACGTTTGCGCCAAGAAGCAAAGTTGACGGTGTAATTATGACCATACGTGTAAATCTTGACCGTGTATTGCTTGAACGCCGTATGTCCTTGACCGAGCTTTCCGACCGTATTGGCATCACCTTGGCCAATCTCTCTATCCTCAAAACAGGTAAAGCCCGCGCTGTGCGGTTCTCGACTTTAAGCGCTTTGTGCCGCGAGCTAAATTGCCAGCCCGCTGATTTACTGGTCTATGAGCCAGAAGAGGATGAGCACATCAAGGCGGCGGAATAAATGTTATGAATGATTTTTTAGAGACAATAAAGTCGGTGGAGTGGTCAAGTTTTACGCCCATATTTATCAATATTTTTGCTGCCATTGCTGTTCTTATTATTGGCTGGGTATTTGCAGGCTGGGCGGAACGCTTGGTGCGCAGGCGGCTGGGCAATTCAAAGGGCTTAGAGGTTGACGACACAATTCGCCCATTACTAGCCATGGTTGTGCGCTATGGTGTGGTTTTGGCAACTATGTATGCGGCGCTTAAGGTATCCGGGTTTCCGGCGGCACCTTTATTGGCCGTATTTGGTGCGGCGGGTCTGGCTATTGCACTTGCGGCACAAGGGACTTTGGCGAATGTGGCTGCCGGCTTAATGCTGATATTTTTACGCTCTATCCGGGTCGGTGAATATATTCAGGCCTCCAGCGTTGAGGGCACCGTATTGGAAATAGGCTTGTTTACCACAGAGATTAAAACTTCTGACGGGGTTTTTATCACCGCCCCCAATGCGCAAATTTGGGCGAGCCAGATTAAAAACTATTCGCGCTATAAAACCCGGCGTATCGACATAGATATTGAAATCGGACGCGATAATGATTTGGCGCAAGCCTTAGCGGTCTTGCAAAAAACGCTGGAAAATCATGCTATGGTTATTGTTCCGGATAAGGCCGAAACCGTGATTGCTGGCTTCACACCCACATCGGTAAAACTCCAAGCCCGTTGCTGGCTTAAGGCCGCAGATTTGCGCACAAGCGCATCATCCATACGCTTGGCTTTACACGAAACCTTACAAACCAAAGGTTTTAAACTGCCACCAGTGCCATTTGGCTAAGCTCAACCCCTTTCCGTTGGCCTAGAGCATTTCGCGTTCAAAGTGGTTCCAAATGAACGCAAAAAGTTCTAAGGCTACATTTACAAACCTGCGCGGCGCTTCAAAAGAGTATCGCGCAAGTCCAAATATAGTCCAATACCTAGTCTTTTTTCGCCATCACATAGTTGAGCGCAAGCCTGCCCCCGTCCACATAAATACACTCGCCTGTTATATAGCTGGCATCTTCACTGGCCAGGAAGGCGACGACGCTGGCGACTTCGTCGGGGTGGGCTATGCGGCCCAAAGGGGTGCGCGAATGGATCATGTCCAGCGCATCTTGGTTTTCTGCGACCCCGGCCAGCATGTCGGTTTTGATACTGCCAGGCCCAACGCCATTGACCCTGATCCCATAAGGGGCAAGCTGTAAGGCCATGGCTTTGGTCAGCTGGTTGATGCCGCCTTTGGAAACCTCATAGGCCAAAATATCTTCAATAGCCACGACCGCATTTACCGATGACATATTCACAATGGAAAAAGGTCGCCTCGAAGCGCCAGAGCGGTCATCACTATCGTCTATGACTGAAACCATATGTTTGGTCACGGCTTGCGCAACCATGAAGGCGCCGCGCAGATTAACCGATAGGACTTTGTCAAAATCCTTGAGACCCAAATCGAGGATGCCGCCCTTGATGATGATGCCCGCATTATTGACCAATACGTCAATAGCGCCGAATTTACTCAGGGTTTCGGCGATGAGATTATGTACGGAAAGTTTATCAGCAACATCGCACGGCACATATAATACATGTTCACCGCTGGCATCCAATTTATCGGCGGCGTGCTTGCCTGCTTCCTTGTCCATATCGGCGATGACGACATTGTCGCCATCGTTAAAAAACCTGCGCACACAGGCATAGCCAATACCTTTGGCGCCACCTGTTACAATTACAACTCTTCTATCGCTCATTCTGGCTATCGCTCATTTTGCGTGTAAAACATGGTGGGTAGCCCTAATTATATCCGGCTTACAAAATTCTAAAGGTTCTATACTGCCTAAGGAAGCTAGTTTGCTTGCCCGGACTGTAATTCGGTTATCATTTGCTTGAGATGGTATTTTTGTTTTTTCAGCTCGGAGAGCAGCATGGCGTCGGGCGCGGGGTGTTTAAGTTCACTTTCGATTTTATCGTCAAGTCTCGCGTGTTTGTTGTTAAGTTCCTTCAAATGCGCTGCTAAAGCCATCAACATCTCCCATTTTGTGTTTCCGTAAACACATGTTAGCATAGAAAAATGACCCTGTCACATGAGATTTTGCTGGGGTTTACTATTTTTTCTTTGTTTGCTTTATTTTGGGTTATTTTGGCAGTAGGCTTTGTCCATGAATGATGATGATATTGAAGATAAAGCGGAGCTGCGCAATTTGCTGAAACAGCTTAAGTCGGATCACCGCCGCATAGACGAAGAGATTATAGCGCTTCGTGATATAGGCACGGTTGACATGCTGAAAATAGGCCGCATGAAAAAAATCAAGCTTGCATTGAAAGACAAGATAGCCTTGGTTGAAGACAAATTGACACCGGATATTATTGCTTAAACTGATATTCATAAAATTTGTGCTGTGCATTTGCTCAAGATGTGCATAATCGCCCTATGGGAATCGGACACAGTCATAATCATAGCCGTGGACACAATCACAATACTTGCTCTGCGCAAGCCCATGGTCATGGGCACAATCATTTTCACTCGCAAGGTGTGAATGCAAAGAACGAAAGCCGCATGGCGTTTGCGGCGGTTCTGATTGGAACATTTATGGTGGTCGAGTTTATCGGCGGCATACTCTCCGGATCCTTGGCTCTGCTGGCGGATGCGGGGCATATGTTAACGGATTTTGTGGCGCTATCCCTTGCTTGGACGGCTTTTCGTATGGCAAGGCGCCCCGCAGACTGGAGGCATACTTTTGGCTTTGATAGGTTTTCTGTCGTAGTGGCTTTCGTCAACGGCCTGTCCTTATTTGCCATTGCAGCGTTGATTGTCTGGGAGGCTATAAAGCGCATTGGCCAGCCTGTAGAGGTCATGGGTGCGCCAATGTTAATCGTGGCCACGCTTGGCTTGATTGTTAACATTGTCGTGTTTTTCATAATCATTAGCGGTGACAAAGAAAATCTAAATATCCGCGCCGCAGCTTTGCATGTGATGGGGGATTTGCTCGGGTCTGTGGCGGCTATCGGTGCGGCGATTATAATATTGTTCACAGGGTGGATGCCGGCGGATCTTATAATGTCAGTTCTGGTTGCCGTCATCATTCTGCGTTCGGCGTGGTATGTAGTTGGTGAGGCCGGGCATATTTTGATGGAGGGCGCACCCAAAGGTCTGGACCGCCGGGCTATTAGCGCCGACATGCACGAACAGTTCGCCCAAATTGTGCATGTGGATCATATCCATGCTTGGTCCATATCCCAAGAGCGCCCTATGGTGACCCTAGAGGCCGTTATTGGCGATAAGGCCGATATAGAGGACACGGCACGCGCCATTAAGCTCCGCCTCAATGAGCGCTTTGGCGTTGAACATGCTACGGTGGAGGTTAAGCGCGAGCGGCGCACCAAAGGCCGATTTGCTGATGGAGGCAATTAAAGTTGTTTACCCATCCTAATCAGGGGTATTTTAGTGCCGTCGGACGTGGTGTCGAAGATTTCTTCGATTTTAACATACCCACAAGCCAGATATAATGGCACGCCTGCCAAGGTGGCCATCATTTCTGCGCGTGCAAACCCTGCGTCCCGCGCGGCTTGCTCGCAGGTTTCCAGAATTAGTCGCCCGATGCCGCGCCGCGCATGGTCTGGATGGGTATACATCGCCCGAATACGAGCAGGTTCGCAAGATGGGTCAAGCAGGCGCGCATTTCGACCTTTTGAGTGGTCGCCGCCGTAAAGAGTGGCACGTTTTGACCAGCCGCCGCACCCGACTAAGGTTTCATCTGCAAATACCGCGAAATAAGTATTGTCTTTTATAAGCTGTGTATCAAGCCCCATAACTTCATAACTGGCGCGGATTTGGGCCTCGTTCAAAAACGGCACCTGCAAGCTTTCTATGGATTTGCCCATTAAATCCCGCAAGTCAGGCAAATCATTGCTTAAAGCGTTAACAATTCGTAAATTTTTTGCGCGGTTTCCCATATGTCATTGTGTCATAAAAGTCACGCTTTGCAACAAAATTATCAACTGTCCGATTAGTGGTTGTGATTGCTGGCAAATTCGGTCAAAACTCAGGGTTAGATTATAAATCTAGCTCAAGTAACCACAATATAACTCAAATATGGGGAATATCCAGATGAGAACTACTACACTAAAAACACAATTGGCGCTTAGCGTATCAGCACTGATGCTGGTCGGCACCATGAGCGTGAGCACGACCTCGTTCGCGCAAGAGGGTGCAAATGTTGCTGACGAAGTCATTACAACAGGTACCCGCCGTAAAGCGCGTTCTGCGGCAGATACACCGGCTCCGGTTGATGTAATTTCCGGCGATGAATTTGTTAACAATGCATCGTCTGATATTGGCGACCTTTTGCGGACAGCTGTTCCGTCCTTTAACGTCAATGCGCAGCCTATTTCTGATGCGGCGACAATTATCCGCCCGGCTAACTTGCGCGGCTTATCCCCTGACAATACTTTGGTTCTTCTGAACGGCAAACGCCGTCACCGTGGTTCCGTTATTGCTTTCTTGGGTGGCGGCATCTCTGATGGCGCTCAAGGTGTAGATATTGGCGTGCTACCAGCTATCGGTCTGAAGCAGGTTGAGGTCTTGCGTGATGGTGCGTCCTCACAATATGGTTCTGATGCCATTGCTGGCGTGATGAACTTTATTCTTAAAGATGCCTCCGAAGGTGCAACGGTTGAGCTTAAATACGGCTCCACCTATGCGGGCGACGGCGACAATTACCGGATTTCCGGCAATATCGGCCTGCCGCTTGGTGATAATGGTTTTGTCAATATCTCGGCTGAATATGGTGCTAGCGATGGTACATTCCGCGCGGTTCAGCGTGGTGACGCGGCAAATTTGATTGCTCACGGTTTCCCGGTTGACGATATTAGTGTCAACACAGTAACCACAGATTTCGTACAATATTGGGGTGCGCCCGATGTCACGGACGACATTAAATTGTTTGTCAATACGGGTGTCGAGCTTACTGAAAATGCTGAAGCCTATGCATTTGGTAACTATGCTACGCGGACTGTTGAAGGCGGTTTCTTCTTCCGGAACCCAACCAATCGCGGCGGCGTATTCCGCGGCCCTGTTGTTGGCGGTCTAGCCACATTGCGGACTTTGGATTTGACCGATAATGACGGTATTCCTTGCCCGGTTGTAACAATTACTGATACAGACGGTGACGGTAATTTGGATACATATGATCCCGTTGGTTTTGCTGCCTTGCAAGCTGACCCGAATTGTGCCAGTTTTGCTGACTTATTCCCGGGCGGTTTTGTACCGCGCTTTGGCGGCGACAACAGAGACGTTGCTTTCACGGGCGGTATTCGCGGTGAGTTGGAAATCGGTAACGGCTTGGGCTACGATATCAGTGGTTCATACGGTTCCAACAAGACTGAGTTCTTTATTCGCAATACAATTAACGCGTCTTTGGGCTTGGCTACACCAACATCATTTACCCCTGGCGCTTATGAGCAAATCGAAACTGGCTTTAATTTGGATTTAACTTACGGTATACCGGTTAGCGGTTGGGCGTCTGATTTGAATATTGCGGCTGGTTTTGAGTGGCGTGATGAGCAATTTGACATCACTGCGGGCGACCCTGCTTCATATGCCTTGGGTCCATTTGCGGCGCCTTCGCCTGATTATCCGACCGGACAAGGTTTCTCGTCTAGCTCAAATGGTTTTGGTGGTTTTAACCAAAGCACGTCCAACTCTCAAAGCAATGTTGCTATTTATACTGAACTGGAAGCTGACATTACCGACGCTTTCACACTACAGGCGGCTTGGCGTTATTCAGACTTTGAGCAATTTGGTGGAACAACCAATTGGAAAATTGGTGCTCTGTATAAGTTGACAGACACTGTCCGGCTTCGCGGTACCTATTCAACAGGCTTCCACGCGCCGACTGCTGGTCAAGCTAATGTTACCAATGTGACAACAGCCTTTAACACGCAAGGCGAGTTGGCTGACCAAGGTACGATTCCGCTAACCAGCGCTGCGGGCGTATTTATTAATAATGCTTTGGGCGGTCAATTTGCGCTTGGGCCTGAAACAGCAGAAAACCTGTCTTTGGGTGTTGCATTTGATACAGGGCCAATGAGCTGGACTGTTGATTATTATAATATCAGCGTGAAAGACCGGATTGCAATTACAGATCAGCAAGATTTCCGCGGACTTTTGGTTCAACACGGTATTGATGCTGGCGTTTTCGCGGCTGACCCTGGTACAACAACAAGTCAAATTCTTAACGCTCTTAACGGCACGACAGCAAATAATTTTACAGTTAATGTTGCGGATTTTGCCGGGTTTGAAGATTTGATTACAGCGGCTTTCTTTGCCAATGATTTTGATACCAAAACTACTGGTTTCGATATTGTTGGTCGGATGCCATTTGATATCGGTGTCGGTACTTCATCTCTGTCTATTGCAGCGAATTATAATAAAACAGAAGTAACGCGATTGGGCAATCTCGGTAACCAGCGGCGCCAAAATCTTGAGGATCAACTTCCAAACTGGAAAGGCAATATCATGTTCAATCACGAACAGGGTATATGGCGTGGCTTAGCACGGGTAAATTACTTTGGCTCATGGGTCGATGTAAACAATGGCGGAACAGACATTGGTAGCGAAATCACGCTTGATGCTGAAATTGGCGCTCAGGTCATGGAAAATGTTGAAGTTATCGTTGGCGTAGCCAATTTACTCGACAATTATCCTGACGAAAACCCAGGACAGTTGAACATTGGCCAACTTTACCCAGAAAGCTCTCCAATGGGCTTTAACGGTGGTTCATATTACGCCAAATTGCGCATCACTTACTAAGCGCAGTTAAGCTAAAAATTATAACGCCTCCGGGCTTTAATTATAGCGCCTCCGGCTCAGGCCGGGGGCGTTTTTGTTTGCGCCCAGAGTTAAAGTGCTTTACGGCTCGTTTATGCAAACCGAAATCTTCATTGCTTATATTCTCACCGTCTTAGCGCTCATGTCTACGCCGGGGCCGAGCCATCTTTTGATGCTGAGCAATTCTGCCGCCAATGGGTTTCGGCGCTCACTAGCGACGGCGGCGGGGGATTTGTCCGCCAATATGCTGCAAATGCTGGCGGCGGGGTTTGGCGTATCCGCACTCATCATGGCGGCACCCAAAGCTTTTATCGTGATAAAATTTGCAGGTGTTTTATATCTAGTTTGGCTCGGCATACAAATGTTGCGCAAATCTTTTCAGACAAGACAGATAGAAACGCATTCACCGCGCACTAGTCTAAAGTCATTATATCTACAAGGCTTCATCACGTCCGCAACAAATCCGAAAGCCGTGGTTTTCTTTGCGGCATTGTTCCCACAATTTATTTCGGAAGCGTCCTCGTTTTGGCCGCAATTCCTCTTACTCAGTGCCGCATATCTTGTCATAGACGGGGCATTCCTCAGTTTTTATGGTTTCGCCGCATCGCGCTTACGCAGGTTCACAGCTTCAAATGCTGCAAAATGGATAGACCGGTTAGGGGGCGTGGGTATCTTAATCGCCGCAGTTCTGCTCGGTTTGAAGTCTATGCCAAGGGCGTGATAGTCAGAAGCTAAGCTCTTTAAAAATATATAGAATAATGGCCAAAAAAATGGGTAAAGCGCGGTGGGGCGCTTTACCCTCCTATCCGCACAGGTGATGTGGGCACATGCGCTTCAGGAATTCTTCCCCTAAACTATACCACAATAAGAAATAAAATCAATATGGATTGAAAAGTGTTTCTTGGCGCGCAGGCAACGTCTATACAGAGTAAAAATTAAGAGATGAAAACATGGTAGTCCGTACAGAAATTCACGAAAATATCGCAGTCATAATCATCGACAATCCGCCCGTTAATGCCTTGTCGAGCCACATACGCGCAGGCTTGGTTGCGGCAGTTGAGGGCATAAATGCGGATGCAGATATTCGCGGCGTCGTCCTCACGGG
>JALSHM010000361.1 GCA_026982235.1 Robiginitomaculum sp.
TCACCACGCGGATGAATAGCATAGGCGTCCAACCCCTTATCATGCGGAATAATTTCCCCACTACGTGCCAGCATTAGTTTCAGCACTTTCCGCTGTTTCGACATATAAATCCCCTATATAGCGTTGTTAACTTTCTTCAAAATTGCAGCGGAGTTTAGAAACTCTTCCAGCACTTGTAATTTATGATCAAAAAGAGCGTCCTCCCGTTCATCCTCAATGATGCGGCAAGCATAGCTGGCCGTGCTAGGGTCGCGGCCAAAAGCACGGCCCACACCAGCAACCCGGACTTGAAAGACCACATGCATAAGATACATGGCGACTTGGCGCGCAAAACTCTTATGTGCAGAGCCTTTGCTGGCACTGAGTAAATCCGAAGTCGAAACACCAAATTCTATGGAGACGATTGCACACACTAATTGTGCCAAGGCAATTTCATATTGTTTAGACGCAACGCTCATACACCCTCCAATTATCAGAAGGCCAGTATAGGACTATTTATCGCATCAAGGATTATATTCCTATATTATGGTAAAAAAAGCGTTACCATGCATTCGCTCTTTTGCGGGCGCTTACCATTAAGTCATTGTAATTATGCAGATATTTTTTCTGGCTCAACCAAATACTGTTCAAGCTCTGAATATTTGACCAAATGATCAAAACCAAGGATAGAGGTTACATTTACACCATCATCTGACAAAGGAAGCCGTATCCAGAATTGCGCTAAATGCCCACGCATTGGGGTTCCGGGCTTGGTCACACCTGCTGACGGGCGGCGTAACTCAGTAACGCGGGTCAACACCCGGTGCCAATAATCGCGCCTATTGCCGATAGGTAACTCGTCGATATATCGGCCAGAAATCTCATCTTCAAACATGGGCCAAAACCCTGTGCCTGCCAGTCTATATTTAAACCTAAGTGTGGGAGACATTTCACACGCTTCTATAACCGAAATCATTGGCAAATGTTCGCAAATATCTGCAGGGTCAATATCCGCGCGGCACGGCAAGCGACCACCCCGGCATTTAGAACGCCAATAATCATAGACAAATTGCTGCTGTGGCAATATCATTTGATGACGAAGTGCAGTCCCAGCCAACATGGTTTCCCCCTGAATAGCGCAACGTTCTCCCAAAATACAAACGAAGCAATATGGTTAATGAAGTGTTACTATTGGTTAAGGGATGCAGCAAATACAGGCGTATTTTTGAGAAATTCGGCAAACCTGGTAAAAAAACACGTTTTTTTGTACCGGAACCGATTCAATTACGGGGGTAGCAACGAAAGCTGAGCCGGCCAGATCTCCAAACACACATCATTTGTAATCATGCTGTTTGTAGACAACATGATTGTAAAAATTTGACAGTCAGTGTTCGCGTTTAACTGGAAGTGTCTGGTCGCCCAGATGTGATACCCACAAGTTTTAAATCATCCTCTACTTTCACATACCAAAATGTTAAAACTTGTTCGTGGCCATTAGAGAATTTAAAATTCCCGGTAATATATTTTTGGCCGTCTTGAAAACCTCTACCTGTCCAACCCAGCTTGGTGACAGTAGAAATATCAAGCCTGCCCCCTATGCCCATTGCGGCTTTAAACTCATCTAATGTGAACTTATTAGTCATCATCGAGTCGTTAAATACTTGCTCAACCTTGCCAGCATTTAAGTCTGAAAGCGTAGCTTCGGCAGCCTTTTGAATGCCTGCTGTCGACAAAAATATTGAACCAACACAACCGCCAATCAACAAGATGATTGCAGCCACCACGCTAAAAACTATTTTTGAACCTTTATTCATGATTTGCCCCATATAAATTTAATAATAGAATATACACTATATCAGTGTCATACCGAAATATTCCCAAAATTCAGAATTGTCAAGACTTCCCCAAGCCAGTGCGCTTTGCGAGTTTGGAGCGTTGTTTGGAATAATTAGGTGCGACCATAGGGTAATCTGCGGGTAAGCCCCATTTATCCGTATAAGCCTTTGGAGTCATTTCATGACTTGTTCGCAAATGCCGCTTCAAAGATTTGTATTTTTTACCGTCCTCAAGACATATAAGATAATCATCATGCACGGACTGGTCGGGCGCGACTGCAGGAACTGGCTTTTCACCACTGTCCCTTATATCCGCGCTTTGGGTTTCTTCCATTGCCGTATAAATGGACTTTATCAATCCGGATAGCGCCTCCGGTTCTAAGTTGTTATTGGCAACATAGGCCGCCGCTACATCTGCAGCCAGTTTAAGGATATATTCCCTATCCACTGTCATAAAAAATACACGACAAACAATGTCACCGCCAACATGCCTGCAATCAATACGGCAGCGATACCACTCGGCGCAGCATAGCTAAGGGCACCTGCGGGACTAAACACCTGATAGAGCCGCCGACTGATATTCCCAAACATACCGCGCAAGGCGTAAATTATCACTGCCCCAAGCCTAGACCACATGGCATTGCCCCATTGCAGGAGTGACAAACCAAGCCGCCTATAGGTCCAGTCGAAATCCAATATCTCTGCCCGGCGTTCTGGTGGGTAAAAACCAATGCGCTTCAACAAGGCAAAAGCAAATACGGCGGCCATGATGAGCTGCATCTGGAAGATGACATGGTAGTCGGTATAAGGGTTATATTTAGCCGCGCCCGCAACTTCGCTCGGGAGCAGGCCATACAAATATTGCATGCCGCCATAAGTCCCAGGTATGGCCAGGTAAATACACAGGAATGCAGTAATACCCATGGCGGTCAACATATTCCAAGGTGCTTCCTTGACCCGCTTTCCGCTGTCATGGGCAAAAAATGCGAAATAGGGTACTTTGATACCGCTATGCTCCAGCACCCCGGCAGAGGCAAATAATAGCATGGCATATACCACAAGATGACCATTTTCAAACACGGCGGTAATGATCATAGCCTTGGAGACAAAGCCAGCAAAAAGCGGCACTGCGGAAATGGCCGCCGCCCCAATCATACAAAACACCGCCGTATAGGGCATGGAGCGAAATAAGCCCCCAAGCTCGGAGGCCTTAATTGTGCCCACTCTATGCAAAACTGCGCCCATGCTCATAAATAATAATGATTTATACAAGATATGGGAAACCATATGCGCCGCGACACCGTTCAGGGCTAATTGACTACCAATACCGATGCCCACTACCATAAAGCCGAGTTGGTTATTCAAACTATAGGACAATACTTTGCGCAAATCGTTTTCCAGCACCGCAAAGAACACCGGAAATACGGTCATAACGGCACCAATATATATGAGTATTTCCGTTCCAGCGAACCCGCGAGCCAATGCATAAATCGCCAATTTTGTGGTGAATACTGACAAAATAACCGTGCCAGTTACACTAGAACGCGGATAGGAATCTTGTATCCAATTATGCAAGAGCGGAAAGCCAGCCTTGATACCAAATGCCAGAAATATCAACCAGCCGCCAGGCATGTCTAAGCCAATATTATTGAAGGCATAAGAACCTGTGGCGCGGCCATAAATCACCAAACCCGCTAATAACAAGACACCCGACAGAATATGCATAGCCAAATAGCGCATACCTGCCGGGTAGGACTTAGGTCCACCGCGCCAGACAATAAACACGGACGACAAAGCAAGAAGTTCCCAGAACATAAACAGGGTGATGAGATCCCCGGCAAATACCGCCCCGACCCCGGCCCCAGTATAAATAAGCGCACTGGTATCGGTAATTTTGCATTTTTCGTGCAGGCCGTAAATCCCGTTTAGAATGCCCGCAAAACAAAAGATATACCCCCAAATTATGCTGAGACTGTCAATACGTAAAGTCGTGAGCTCGATACCGGCAAAGCTTAGCTGGCCGCCAAGATATGTGTTCTCGGTCTGACCGTAATAAATCACATTGATGCACACCAAGGCCAATGCAGGCGCACCCACCATCAGAACTTTACTTATAAACGAACCAGATTTTGAGGTCGGGATAAACCCGGCCAAAACACCTGCCGCAATTAGAATAAAGGCCGGGCTAAATGAAGCAAATAACTCAAGCATCTTCACCCTCCTCAACACTATCATCTTCGCCGTAATAATTCTCCGGGCGGGACAACAGCCTGAATAGCGGCCATGCCGACAATACGACAAAGCTATAGCCAACAAACCCAATCACGGTATAGGAAAAACCAAAATCCCACGGCGCGGGCTTTGACACTGGATAGAAAAACCCGAGAATAGAAAAAACAATCATACCCACCAAAGGTATATAGATAAAATTACGTTGGGTCTTTTTACTGCCGAGCCACAAAAATGGTACTGCCGCAGGATGGGCTTCGGCGCGCTCGACAATTTCGAGCGGACTTAGCACTGGGTTTTGTTTGCCAGAACCTTGTTTACGAGAATTTTGCTGATCCGATTTTTGTTTGTCAGTCACGAGAAAGCTCCTGTCATATGAGGGGGCAGGATTGGTGTAAGATAGTCCACCAGAGGCCCAATGGCAAAGAACAGGGCAAAGGCTCCGGCAGCCGTAAATACGGGTGCAAAGCGGACAAATCTGTGTTTCTTAAGCTGGGCTGCAATTTGCGCGTCCGAACGTGGATTATCTGGCTTAAGCAAGAAACCCCGTACCGCTACTGGAATCAGATAGGCAACATTGAGCAGTGAAGACAATATCAACACCCAGAGTATAGCTTTTTGGCCAGCATCCAGCGATCCCATCATCAAAAAGAATTTCGGCCATGATCCGCCCATGGGCGGGACACCAACAATAGATAACGCACCAACTAAAAACGCGCCAAACACCCAAGGCATAGAACGCCCAAGACCATTCAAGCTACTAATTTCAGTACGGTGGACCACCGTATAAATCGCACCCGCGCACATAAACAAAGTAATTTTACCCCAAGCATGCATAATGATTTGCAATCCGCCGCCGACAATGGCGAAGGACGTGGCGAGCATTGCCCCTAGGGTGATATAGGCCAGTTGGCTAATAGTTGAATAGGCCAACCTTGCTTTTAAATTATCTTTGCGCAAGGCTATGACCGACGCCAATAAAATAGACAGCGCCGCAATCCAGACCAACACGGTACTGGCGGGCGTTTCGCCCATCAGGTCGGGGCCAAAAATATAGACCGTCACTTTCAACATAGTGAACACACCAGCCTTGACTACCGCAACCGCGTGCAAGAGCGCACTGACCGGGGTCGGGGCAACCATAGCATTCGGCAACCACGAATGGACAGGCATAAGCGCGGCTTTGCCGATACCGAAGGCGAATAAAAACAGCAAGGCACCAGCTGCAAAGGTTGAGAACCCATCTGGAAAAACACCACCAACCTGAAAATCAGTCGTCCCAGCCAGCACATGCGTACCAATAATCGCAGGCAGAAGTAAACCGAGCGATGTGGCCATGAGGACAAGTAAATAAATCCGCCCCCCTTTTTTAGCTTTGGCATCGCCTTTATGGGTGACAAGCGGGAATGTCGACAAAGTCAAAATCTCGTAAAATACAAATAATGTAATCAGATTGGCCGAACTGGCTATCCCCATAACAGCGGCAATAGCAATGGCAACACAGGTATAAAACCTTGTCTGCTTTTTCTCTTTATTGCCGCGCATATAGCCAATTGTAAAAATGGTATTGACCAACCAAAGCGAACTGGCAATGGCAGCAAATATGGCACCCAGCGGCTCAAGCTTTAGTTTAATTTCAAAGGCACCTGCAAACTCTAACAAGAATAGTTCAGGGCGATTATCGGGTGACATGCCCACATAACGCACCAACCAAATTACTACGCCAAGCAAAGCGGTTGCAGAGACAAGAGAAACGGCTTCACGCACATTAACCCAGCGCCCGACAAACGGAATGAGAACCGCCGCAAGCATCGGAATAAGCATAATCAGGACAAGTGCTAATTCTGGTGTCATATCAATGCCCCCCTATTGGTGCGGGCAGTGCATAAGCCCCACCCGGAATGACCGTATTCGAACCAGCGCTCAACACCTGCGCCGCAGCTTCAGCTAGGTTCATCAGCCACTCAGTCTGAATACCAAATGCCAAAGATGCCAAAGCCAAAACCCACAAGGGAATAAGCATGGCAAGAGGCGCTTCATTGCGCCGGACAGGCCTATCATTTATTTGCGGTACTGGCTTGAAATAGGCTTGTTCAATCATCCGTCCTACATAGATAATTGCCAAGACAGATGTTGCAACAATCACCCCAATTGCCCACCACCAACCGTTTTCAGCTGCAGCTTCTACCAAGATTAGCTTCGAAACAAAACCAACAGTCCCCGGCACACCAATCAAGGATATACCCGCAATCGTAAACCCGGCCATAGTCCAAGGCATGGTCTTGCCAAGCCCGCGCATATCAGAAACCTGGGTGATACCAAATCGGTACCAAAATGCGCCGACAGCGAGGAACAAAGCCCCCTTCATGATGGCGTGATTTATCATATGCAAATAGCCAGCGGTTAGGCCAAGCGTTGTTGCCATACCAACGCCGAGCAACATATAGCCAACTTGCGCCACCGAAGAATAGGCCAAAACCCGGCGAATGTCATTTTGGAAAATAGCCTGAAGGCTGGCCGCCACCATGCCTAATATCCCCATGCCCGCTAACAATATCATTACGGCTATGGCAATATAATCCCAATTTGGGTCAAATACGGTAAAGGTAAACCGGAGCAACAAGTAAAGTGCCGCCTTGGTAGCCGTTGCAGCGAGAAACGCCGTGAAGAAACTTGGCGCATAAGCATAAGCACCCGGCAACCACATATGGAGCGGGAACATAGCCAATTTTAGCCCAAGCCCGATAGCAATAAAGGCAAAGGCCAATTGCACCACACGGTCGCCCGGCCCGATTTCCTGTAGCAAGCGCGCCATATCCATCATGTTCAACGTACCCGTTTGCATATAGAGAAACCCGATACCAATGACAAAGAACGTCGCGCCAATACTCCCCATAATCAGATAGTTGAAACTGGACGACAAAGCGCGGCGGTCACGACTTGCCCCCATAGCCACCAACACATAGGTCGAAATTGAGGAAACTTCGAGAAACACAAATACATTAAACGCATCAGCCGTCGCCACCATGCCCAATAACCCTGCTAGACTTATCAGGAATGCCGCATAAAACGGCCCATGCTTCTTGGGTTCAACTTCTGCAACAACACTGGGTAAAGCATAGAGCGTACACAAAAATGCCACGACTGAAATAAGCAATAAAAGCGGCGCATTCAGTCCGTCAATATAATAACCAATCCCCATAGGTGGCGCCCACCCCCCCATATTATAATGGATGGGTCCAAAGGACATGACCTGCAATAACAGTCCAAGTGCGGTAAATGCACAAAGAGCCGTAACTCCAAGCACAGTAGCCCAAGCCAGCCTAGCGCTCGAGTTAACAGCCGTTATTACCGCTAATAACAAAGGTATAATGACAATCGAAGCCGCGCCGTGGGATAAAATCCACTCCGGAAATAGGGACATAATTTGCATTATTTCGCGACCCCTTCAAGATTTATGTTATAATCTATTTTGTTAATTTCGTCGTCCTCAATAGTACCATATACTTCGCGAACCCGCACCACCAAAGCTAGCCCAATAGCCAAAGTTGCCACACCAACCACAATAGCCGTTAGGATCAACACATGGGGCAATGGGTTGGAGTAAAGGACTTCTGCAGCTTGATAAGTGCTATCCGGCACGCTGGAAGACGCACTATCATACCCTCCCCCCGTGCCATATGAAGCCCCATACAGATCTTTTTTGGCAATAATAGGCGGCTGCGCACCGCTGACTTTTGACAGGCTGATATAGAGCAAAAATACCGACGTCTGAAATACAGACAAACCAACAAGTTTCTTAATCATATTTTGGGTTGCAAACACAACAAAAAGCCCGGTCATCATCAAAACAATAACCACCACAAAGTTGAAATGTTCAAAAAATGCCGCCATTACCAATCCTCATCTTTCAAGTCCGGCTCACGAGATCCAAAAGCATAGAAAATTGCCACCATAGCCCCCGTAACTGCAAATAATACGCCAAGTTCAACCGCTAATATCCCCCAATGCTGGCCTGCGGCATGTGTGCTATCTGGGGCAAAACTCGTAAAGTTTAAAAACTCTCCACCCAGAATCCATGTAGCTACCCCTGTGCCGCCATACACCAACACGCCAAGTGACATACATATCCGCACCCAAGACGGCGGCACAGCGCGCTTAGCCTCTTCGAGACCAAAAATAAGTGCATACAGAATAATTGCAGACGCGAATATCACGCCAGCCTGAAACCCGCCACCAGGACCATAATCACCGTGAAAATGCACATAGAGCGCAAACAAGGCGATCAGCGGTATAAGAATTTTGGAGACAACCCGCAAAATGATATGAGGGCTTTGAGAGTTTTGATTGCTCATGATTGCTCCCCTTTCTTATCCCCGACATTTTGACCATTAGGCTTAGCCCGCCATTTACCCGCATTTCCGTTAAGCCCAAGCAGGAGTAAAATCCCAAGCCCCGCCATATAAACCACAACAACCTCGCCGAACGTATCAAAGCTTCGATAGCTGGCTAAAACCGCTGTCACCACATTGGGCAGGATAATCTCATTCTTGGTAGCGGCAATATAATCGGCACCAACATAACTATTTGCCGGAGACAATGCATCACCAAAGGCTGGCATATCGCCGACAGCATAGAACATTGCAAGGCCTACGATACAAACAACAAACAATGGACCCAATTGTTTTTGTAAAGGTACGGGCTTGGCTTCGCGCTCAGTCAACAACATAGCACCGAGCATCAGAACAGTCGAAATACCCGCACCGACAGCAGCTTCCGTAAAGGCAACATCGACCGCATCAAGGGACACAAACCAAGCAGCGGATAGCAGGGAATAGACACCCTGCAACATGACAATGGCGAACAGTGAACGTAGCCGCACAACGGCCATTGCCACCACGACCAACATGGCCAACAGCCCCATATCCAAAAACAGAGTTGGCGTTATCCCCCCCATTACTTCACCCTCTTCTTTGCTCTTGATTTTCGCGCTGATTTTACTTTTGACTTGGCCTGCGCCTTGGCCTTCGACTTAGCTAACGGCTCTTCACCCGGCGCAAGCGCACGATATTTGCCTAATTTAGGCTTTAGCCCAGCATGGTGCGCAGCACCTATAACCGCATGTGTAGCGGTTGGGCTGGTCAAAAATAGCAGGAACGCAATTAAAGCTAGCTTCAAACTAGTTTGCGACAACCCCGCCTGCACGATTAAGCCCAGCAAAATCATTTCGGCGCCGAGCGTGTCCGTCATACCTGCCGCATGCATACGCGTATAAAAATCAGGCAAGCGCAAAACGCCAACCGCACCTGCAATAACAAAAAATATGCCGCCAGCCATCAGCACTGCACTAATTACAAACTGCAATATATGTAGAAGATCACCGTTCACGACCTGTCCCTCCCACCTCTATTACCTCTTTTATAATTCATAGATACATCCAGCGCACTATACCGAAAGAATTTCAGAACTGCGATAGTGGCAATAAAATTCATCAGCGCATATAGAATACCAATATCAACGCCATCTTGTCGCCCGATGATTAGAGAAAACACACACAAGAACAAAACCGTCTTGGTGCCGAATGAGTTAACCGCCAATATACGATCATAGAGCGTCGGCCCGCTGAGCAAACGCCCAAGCAATAACGCCATACCAACGAGCAAAAACATCGCCGTTCCCACATTCAAATAATGCAGAGCCTGTTCCATTTATCCCGCCCCTTGTTCGATTACACCCAACATAGGGTCGCTTACGGCCCACCCTGCGCGATCACTCATCTCTATAAACCCGCTAGGTTCAGTCATTTCTGCCAACAAAGCATGGACGAGTATAGTATCTTCGCACATTTCCATTGCAATCGTTCCGGGTGTGAGCGTGATAGAATTGGCAAATGTGACGCGCCCCAAATCCGTCGATTGCTTCATAGGTACTTTGGTGATTGTAGGTGAAATTTCCATTTCAGGGCTAAGCACTGCCTTTACGACGCCCATATTTGCCTTTGTGATTTCTACGAACAACCACACATAATACCCTAGAGCCTTGCCATGAAAATAGGGAACCGTTTCCGAGTCTAAAATTTTCATACGCCAAGAGAGGGCGAGTACAATGAAAATAGAAATTACGCCCATTATTAAAAGTATAGGCTTGTGAAAATAACCAGAAAGCGTCAGCCAATATGCGGCTAGCACCATCAGCAATATGATGACTGACCTGATCATTTTTAGTCTCCTCCCTAATCTTTGGAGAAGTCATAGCGGCAATAACCATTCACGCCAAGCATTACCGGAATAAATTTTACAAAAATAATTCTTGACTTATGAAAAAATGCGTTCGGATGACTATCCGCGATTCCCAAATACCAATGCAGCCGTTATAGCAGCCGCACCAAATTCTTCTTCTCTGGGGACAACACCGCGTTTGATATATTGTATGACTTCTGGCGTTAGGGACGATGTCAAAGACCAATTCCAATAGCGCAATACGGTTTGGGCATTATCCGTAGAAATTGATTCGTAGACAGCGATCGCATTTTCCAAAAGCGGATTCGCCGAACCGTCATGCATAGTCTCCGGGCGCTTCAACGCGCGCCAAAGTTTTTTGATGTGTTTTTGCCGCAAACCAGGCGCTTTACATAAAATTGCCAAAGCTTCCCCGGTTTTATCCGATAATATTTGCGCCCCTGTAGCCGGTTTTATCCCTGCAATATAAGAGATTTCATCCGCCATTTCCCGGCTCATGCCTGTTTTCTCTACCTCATCAATAGCATCTTCAAGAGAAGCAAATTTAGAGCGTGCCATAGCCGCCCGGTTGCGTTGGCGGCGTTCGATAAATTGCAAGGCTTGCCGCGCCGCAGAATCGTTCCAGCCCTCCGCAGCGGCAAGCGGATATAAATCGGCGCAACTTTGTTGCAAAACCGCACGGGTCACACCAAAGCGCTGCAATATCAATTTGCGGTGCTTGGTGTCCGCCCACCAGAACATTGTTAGGCCATGGGAAGGACGTGTTTCATCGCGCTTTGCCAAAAGACCTACATAGGGCTGATGTGAGCGCGAAACCGTCAAAATACGTTGTAATGCGGTTTCTGAAAAATGGGCACCTTTGTTCTTAAGCAACATCTCGACCACATTTTCTTCGAGAAATTCCACCAAAACATCCACAACAGCATCCGAGATATGCCGCCGTTGCGCCATCATAAACCTATGCTCAGTCGTCACTTTTCTGGCAATTTGTATCAGATCAGAATCGGTTAAGCTTTTGCTTTTCTCCAAAATATGTTTGGCAACTTCAATCTTATCTTTTGCCAAGATAACCAATATAGTACGCGGGGCTTCGTTGAGCATCACCAAGCGCTTGGCAACACTGGCGCGCAGTGAAATATCTGCATCGCGCAGCAGCTCGACCAATACATCCCCGGCCATATGCCGCTCTTGGGGCGGAAGCTGACTAGCGGGAATACAGATAACATCAGAAAGGCGCTTGGCCAAAGCCCTACGCACTTTGCCAAAGGGCGGCAATTCACCGCTTGCTTCCTCGGTCAAATCGAGTGCCTCAGACTGTCGCTGTGCATTTGCTGACATAGTTACCCTTTTGAATTGCGCATGATTGGGCTAAAACCTAGTGACATTCTATTAACCAAGTGTATATGAAATGACACTTTTCACCCAAACTGCATTTAAGGATATTCATGCCGTTTTCACATTGCAAAATTGCCCCGCCAGCCGCGCAAAAATACCCAAAGACAATAACCCAATTAGGCCGCGAACGCCGTGATGATTATGCCTGGCTTAAGGACGAAAACTGGCGCAAGGTCATGGACGACCCGTCTTTGCTAGCTGCTGATATTCGCACCCATTTGGATGCAGAAAACGCTTATGCCAAAGCCCTCATGGCTGACACCAAAGACCTGCAAGCCAAAATATTTAGCGAGATGAAAGGCCGGATAAAAGACGACGACAGTACCGTGCCTGCACCGGACGGCCCCTATGCCTATGCCCACCGCTACCGTCCCGGCGACCAGCACGGCGAATATTACCGCACGAAGCGCGATAGAAAAGAGAACCTGGGCGAAGGATTGGGCGAAATATTGTTAGACGCGGATGCGCTGGCTTTGATGTATAAAAACGAAGGATTTTCCTTCTTTGATATTGGCAGTCTCGCCCATTCCAATAACCATAAATATCTGGCCTACGCCGTCGATGTGCAAGGGGCGGAGCGCTATGATATTACCGTGCTAGATTTAGCCAGTGGTCAGCCCGTCGGAACGCCGATTGAAAATACGGCAGGCGATTTGGTTTGGGCAGACGACGAGGATGAAAACAGCCTCACCTTATTTTGGGTCGAGCGCGACGACAATAACCGCCCGAGCAAGGTCTGGCGCAAAAACATTTTGGACAAAAACGCCAAACCAGTTTTAGTTTACGAAGAACCAGACCCAGGCTTTTTCGTCTCCTTGGACAGCAGTGATACAGG
>JALSHM010000362.1 GCA_026982235.1 Robiginitomaculum sp.
GCAGGCGGAAAATGTTGCCGTAGGCTCGGTAATGCCTTTTTCTGTGCCAGCAACTTTCGCGGTATAACCAGAGAGGAAATGATACATCGCCTGGGCAGGTGTCAGGCGGGCAATCGGCGGTAAGACACCAAAAGCATCTGCGGTTAACATGATGATATTGTTAGGCTGCCCACAGCGCGAATCTAGCCGTGCATTAGGGATAGCACTGAGCGGGTAAGCGCCGCGTGAATTTTCGGCCAAGCTATTGTCATCAAAGTTCAGTTCGCGGGTTTGTTCGTCCATGACCACATTCTCAAGCACAGTTCCCCACATTTTTGTGGTGGCGAAAATTTCTGGCTCGGCCTCCTCGGACAACTTAATCATTTTGGCGTAACACCCGCCTTCAAAATTGAACAAGCCATTCTCAGACCAGCCATGCTCATCGTCGCCGATAAGTGTGCGTTCCGGGTTAGCGGAAAGTGTGGTTTTACCCGTGCCGGACAAGCCGAAAAATACGGCGGCATTGTCATTGTCGTCTACATTCACCGAGCAGTGCATGGGCATAACGCGCTTTGCGGGCAGGAGGTAATTGAGGATGCTGAACACGGATTTTTTGGTCTCGCCCGCATAGGATGTACCGCCGATGAGAACCAAACGCTCGCTCATATTGACCGCAATAACCGTCTCGGAATTGGTGCCGTGACGGGCTGGGTCGGCTCTAAAGCTCGGTAGGTTAATAATTGTAAATTCTGCGGTAAAATTAGCTAATTCATCCGTTGTTGGCATACGCAGAAGGTGGCGTACAAACAAAGAATGCCACGCAAATTCAGTAATAATTTGTACGGGAAGACGGTGGTCAAGATCAGCGCCGCCAAAGGTGTCTTGGGCGAATAATTGCTTGCCTACCATATGCTTGGCAAAATCGGCACGCAGCACCGCAAACTGCGCGGGCGTCATGGAAGCATTCTCTGTCCACCAAACGGTATCTTCGGTTTCTGCGTCGCGGACGATGAATTTATCATTGGCCGATCGCCCGGTGTGCTTGCCTGTCTTAACGACTAAGGGGCCGCCTTTAGCGATTTTGCCTTCGCCAGTCTTAATTGCCGCCTCATACAGTCGTTCAGCACCCCAATTCCAATTAAAGTTGTCCAAACTTTCAAAGCCCGATATATTCAGACCCTTGTTAACTTCTACTGCGCTCATGAGATTGCCCATTCATTTTGAGACATACTGAACCGACCCAATTATAGATTCAGCGAATTGGCCGCTTCTTAGCAAGTTTATTTCAAATTGAAACTAAAAATTATGGTTAAATTTTGGATAATTACAATAATTCGACGCCTAAGCTCGTGGTCCGTAATCATAATGGCCACCTTTTTTTAGTGCGCGCAAATAGGCCGGACGTGCTTGCATTTTATCGACAAAATCTATGCAAGCAGTATAGCCGAGTAAACGACCATGAGATTTGGCGGCTTCGAGGGGGAAAATCATTTGAAAATCCGCACCCGTGAGTTCGTCGCCCGCAAAATATTTATGTGCCGTAAGATGGTATTCAATATAGTCAAAATGGGTTTTCATCTCCGCACTAATGATCGGCGCGAGGGGCGCTGCAGCATCGCCTAGATAAGAGGTATACATAGACAGCAATAACGGGAACATTGCCGAGCCTTCGCCGTAATGTAGGAAGTGAATGTAATTATAATATTCTTGCGTCCCGGTTTTGGGAATGAAACGGCCATGCCCCCGTGCTTTAATGATGTATTCAATGATTGCCCCAGTTTCAGCGATTATGTTATCCCCATGTTCTATAACCGGAGCGCGT
>JALSHM010000363.1 GCA_026982235.1 Robiginitomaculum sp.
CTGATCAGTTTTTTCGAGAGCAAGCGGACTCGCCCCATTAAGGGTAGAGTAGCAGTGCAGAGGAAAAGGAAAAAATGTTTCGGAGATTTAGCGTTTTCCAAAACGGGAAGCGGTATTTTTATCTGATATATTAGATGCTTACGCGAAATATAAATTCGGACAACCTGCTTGTTCCTCTGTTTTTCATCCGAATATTCGGAAATTTGCTTCCCGACAATCTGGGGATTTAGAAAGCAACTTTCCACTTTCTAAACCGACATTGGCCCCGACTCATACCGGAAACCCTTTGACTTCACGGAAAAACACACCCCCGCCTGCTCCCGCATGACGGCATAATCGCTCAACATATCCACGACGGCCGACCCTTCCGGCAGTGTCTTCACTTCCTCGACCGCCTTTGCCTGGAACTCGGCGTCATACTCCACCACCGGCGGGCATACAACGGAATGTACCATTTTTCAATTAACTGCGGACCTTGGACATTTACGGCTTTGTCAATCACATCCAGAGCAAGCAGTGATGCAGCAACAGATTCTGAACCGCCAAGCGAATGCCCCGCGACAGTAACCTTTGCTCCACCATACTCTGCCGAAAGCGCCTCGGCTGCTGCTGCGATTTTTATTGCGAGGTTGGAAACATTGCCAGTGAGTAAGTATGGATATTCGTCGAAAACATCTTGCGAACTATCCGTGCCACGAGCGATAACATAAAGCTGGCCGGTTTCCCTGTCGACAAAAGTGTAAACCACATCGCCGCCAGTGTTGTCGGCTATCTCGATGATATAGTCATTCCTGATTCCCTGTGATAGGCTGGATAAACTTGCAGGACCCGCATTCCCATCGGCGTCACGATTATATACCGCTTCAGTTAGCTCAGCAATTTTTGATTGCTCACGGAAATTCAGTTCAACCATCTTGCATATTCTCTCTTAAATAAGTCCAGCCGGTTACATAATCGACTCTATAAATTACTTTGATACTATACCGCGACGGAATCTGAAGTATCTCGGCCCAAAACCTGTCCAATAAATTTCTTGGTTCACTGCCTATGTTAACATAGAAAGAATCGACTTTCTCGTCAGAAGAAATTTGCAACGCATAACTAACGAAGAACTTGTACCCGCCTTTCTCGATATCAAATGAATGGTAAACCATCTCAGATGAGGGAAAGCGGTAATCAACAAGTTCAGCTATTAGGTCAGAATCGAATTCACAATACCTATCACCACACCAAGAAACTGGATAACCATATCTGCGCCCACTCCCAAGCCCCTGCGAAAAAATGAGTATGAAAGCGTCAAATTTTGGCTCTGGCGCATGAGCTAAGAATGCCCTCACGGCCCCTTCATCATATATGCGGTCAGCATAGTCACTTGTGTAACGTGCATAGCTACTCACAGAAGCTGTTCGCAGCCTATTACTCGAATCCACCCCAAACTCGCGCTCAATAAACCCGTCTGCCGACACAATCTCCAACTGCTCTTGCTCAAGCTCCAAAAAAGCTTGCCATTGCGCGCGTTTGTCCAGCATGATCAGCGCGATATACGCGCCCAAAGCCAAACCTGAAAAAAGTAATATTGCTTTTATAGTGCGCTTCACCACAATCGATATCCGCCCTTCAAAGCCAAAGCCCCCCTCACGCCGCCACCGCTAGCCCGTGCAGGATATTGCCAAACACCTCCACGTCGTTGCTCTCGTCGGTGAAATCTGTGCCGTCGTCATAGGCGAGGTTGATGGAGGAAATGCCCCACGCGGCGAGGGTTTTTAGCTCGGTGCCGTCGCCTTCTG
>JALSHM010000364.1 GCA_026982235.1 Robiginitomaculum sp.
ATCCATGACAGCACGGCATCAAACCAACAAAACTACATTCAATTTCACACACAAATGTTCAAAAACCTCAAACCAAATACTCAAAGACCATTGTTCAGAGTTTCCTTAAAGTACAATTCACCTTAACACATGGTCCAAATCATAGGACCACCTCTTTGAGCGCTAATTAACTCTTATCTTAAGAGCATGATACATTTTTGGGAAAAGGCTTGATGAGAAAGAGTAAGCCGCCACTTGAGAAAACCACCACTTGAATAAACCACCGCGATAATATGCGGGCGGGACGATTGCGGCGCAATCACAACACCCGATACCGCCCCCGCGCCAAAAATGCTATCATCCCTGCATCGCGCAACACTTGTAATTGCTGGCGGATTTTTGGCTTTACGTGATGGTTTTCTGGATGCAATTCCCCAAGGTAATTTTCAAATTTATACATGTCTGCAAGTGTAAACTCCACCTGCCCCATGCTTTCAATGCAATTCAATACATCCAGCACCCAGCCTTTTTTTGCCAATGATTGACCACGCAAAAACCTCGTCTTTTGCCATTTTTCAACGACAGCTTCTTTGGGCTGGGGTATACGGTTTGTGATGAGGGCTATCCGGCCAAGCTTCGGAATACGGTCGATGAGAATATTGCAGCCAATCCACCCGGCTCTACGTGCGGAAACTGCGAGCGGCTTTCTCTTTTCGATAAGGTCTGTGACAAAAAATTGTTTGGGCACAACGGATAAATCCATTATCCCGAAAGCTTTCATATTGTACCGTAACAACATTAAACTCGGCACGCTATCAGAGCGCAGCCGTTCCATCATAGTGGCATAGGCACCGTCTGTTATTTTTTTGCCGAATTTACTTTTGCTGGATTTTAGCTCAAATTCTTCGTCGCATAGCCCGCAGTAAAAATCCGCAACAGGTCGGTTATTTTCAAATTCACTGAGGGGCTTATCCCCACATGCAGGGCAATACATTTCGCGCAAGACCCAGCTTTCCGTCCACACCCGCGCCGACTGGCTCGCACTTTGAAACGGCGTTTGGGTTTCGCGGAAACTATAATCAAAGTCGTCCGGCATTAAAGAAACTTACTGTTTGAATAGAGAGAAGTGCATAGCTCTGAATAAATTGTTTGCGCCTCCCCCTCACTCCGCCACACATTCAACAAGAGCAAACACTCCCCCACATCCAGCTTTGCCCGCTTGGCCAATTTCACCATATTTGCATCCGAAGGAAAGCTGGCGCCTTTGCGGTAGGCGGAGAGGGCAGCGCGGGTGATGTCAACTTTGCGGGCAAGATTGCTGTCAGACACCGTCTTGGTTCGCGCCTTGCATAAATCCAAAAATGCGTTCAGCTCAATCATCTCCCGCGATCGTAACGTCAAGTAACGCTTGACGGCAACATCTAGTCATCGTAATTCTCATTTAAATGTATATTGTCAATTAACAATTGATAACAACACCTTATGATCGCATTCTCTCTAATAGTGTATAATGTCAATTGACGATGATAATAAGAGGCAACAGAAATAAGAGGCAACAGAAATAAGAGATAACAAAGAAGGGCAGTTCATTTTTGAAAGACAGGTTTAGGCAATGTGCGGGCGGGACGACTTCCCCGCAATCGCAACACTACGCATTCTATCGCTCGACTGTAGGGTCAAATTTACTCAGCGTTTTGCCTGCCCACAGCATGCCCAAGCATTATTATTCGTTTTTAAGGCGAAAATATAACTATAAGCTCACGCCTATGGTTTTCCTTGTCGTGGGCGACTTTTTCCTGCAGG
>JALSHM010000365.1 GCA_026982235.1 Robiginitomaculum sp.
ACCGATCATGCGCGGGACACGTTGGGTGCCGCCTGCACCCGGCAGAAGCCCAACCATAACTTCGGGGAAGCCAAGACGGAGTTTTGGCGCGTCACTGGCTGCGAAACGGGCATGACAAGCAAGCGCTAATTCGAACCCGCCGCCCAGTGCCAGGCCGTTAATAGCGCAAGCCACAGGTTTACCGCAAATCTCAAGCTCGCGGAAAACCGCGTTCAGGCGGAAGACCATATCAAACAAGTCTTTCTTTGCACCTTGTTCGTCGTTTTGCATCCGCGCTGCAAAGCCCGCGAATTGCCCGCCAAGCTCTTCAAGGTTTGCACCCGCACAAAAGGCTTCTTTGCCAGACGTGACAACAGCACCTTTAATGCTCTCATCGTCGGTAATCTTGGCAACCCACTGCCCGATTTCCGTAATCACGTCTTGGGACAGCACATTCATAGAGCGCCCCGGACTATCAAAGGTAATCAGCGCAATACCATTTTTATCAATATCTAATGTAAAATGTTTCATCGTTTTGCCTATACTCTCTCAATAATAATTGCGCTGCCCATACCGCCGCCTACGCAGAGGGTAATCAGGGCGGTGTTTTTGTTTGCGCGTTCCAATTCGTCGACCATAGTGCCGATAATCATCGCACCAGTAGCCCCCAGAGGATGCCCCATAGCAATGGCGCCGCCATTGACATTCATGACATCATGGTCAATGTCCAAGGCTTGCATGGCACGCAGAACAACCGATGCAAATGCTTCGTTAATCTCCCAAAGGTCAATATCGTCTGTGGTCATGCCAGCTTTTTTCAGTGCCTTACGAGCCACAAATTCTGGGCCGGTCAACATAATCGTTGGTTCAGAACCAATCTCTGCGAAGGCGCGAATTTTGGCGCGCGGTTTGAGGTCGAGGTCTTTGCCGATTTGCGCATTGCCCACCAAAACAACGGAAGCACCATCAACAATCCCGGACGAATTGCCCGCATGATGCACATGGGTAATTGTTTCTATTTCGGGGTATTTTTGTAAGGCAACAAAATCAAAACCGGGCATCATTTGCCCCATAGCCGCAAAGCTTGGGTTCAAGGCGCCTAGGCTTTGCATGTCTGTGCCGGGGCGCATATGTTCGTCGGTCTCTAATATATTGACGCCCATTTGGTCTTTGACGGGTACGATAGATTTTTTGAAACGCCCTTCTGCCCAAGACGTGGCTGAGCGCTTTTGGCTCTCCACCGCATAGGCATCGCAATCATCCCGGCTAAACCCGTATTTGGTCGCGATAAGGTCGGCGGATATGCCTTGGGGGATAATGTGGTGATCAAAGGCAATATTAGGATCAACACCCATAGCCCCACCGTCCGAACCCATAGGGATGCGCGACAGGCTCTCAACCCCACCGCCAACAACCATATCAGACATGCCCGACATAACCTTGGCCGCCGCAATATTGACGGCTTCGAGGCCAGAGGCGCAGAAACGGTTGATAGACAGGCCAGCGCAGGCCTCGTCCCAATTCGCAGTAATCACCGCAGAGCGGGCAATATCCGCACCTTGGCCTTTAACTTGGTGCACGCAGCCAAGGATGACATCATCAACTTTCGATGTGTCCAAGTCGTTGCGGTCGCGCAAAGCTTCAAGCTGCTGCGTCGCCAATGAGAGCGCCGTAATCTCGTGCAAACTCCCGTTCTTCTTACCCTTACCGCGCGGCGTGCGGATAGCGTCATATATATATGCTGTTGTCATTTTTTCGTCCTTTTTCTTATCTATAATATCTTAAATCATAACCTCACCCCGCTTTCGGGGAGGCCGGAGGGGGCTTTAGCATCACAACCCCCGCGCAATAACCAGTTTCATAATCTCGTTCGTGCCGCCATATATTCTTTGCACCCTTGCGTCGCGCCAGGCGCGGGCGACGGGGTATTCGTTCATATAGCCGTAGCCGCCGTGGAGCTGCACGCATTCGTCTACGATTTTGCATTGTAGGTCGGACAGCAAGTATTTGGCCATGCTCGCCATTTCAGTGGTCAGGCGTCCGGCGACGAGTTCATCCGTGCAGTGGTCGCAGAAGATTTGCGCCATGACGGCTTCGGCCTTACATTCGGCCAGTTTGAATTTAGTGTTTTGGAAATCCATGATAGATTGGCCGAACGCTTTGCGTTCTCTGACATAGTCTATGGTTTGACCTAAAATATTTTTGATCATAGCCATGGCTTGCAGGGCGACGATGAGGCGCTCTTGGGGCAGTTTTTCCATGAGCTGGTAAAACCCCTTACCTTCTTCCATGCCAATAAGCGCGGAAGCTGGGATTTTCATATTGTCGAAGAACAGCTCGCAAGTATCTTGACCTTTTAGACCAACTTTATCTAGCTTTTCGCCGCGACTAAAACCGTCTAGCCCGTCAGTTTCTACCGCGAACAGGGATATACCTTTGGCACCCTCACCGGGGTCGGTCTTGGCGCAAACAATGATAAAATTTGCCGTGCCGCCATTGGTAATAAAGGTTTTGGAACCGTTCAGCACATATTGATTGCCTTGCTTAATGGCCGTGGTTTTCATACCTTGCAAATCAGACCCCGCGCACGGTTCAGTCATGGCAATGGCCGAGACATATTCTCCCGAAATAAATTTTGGATACCATTCTTTCTTCTGGTCTTCAGAGGCAAAACTTTTCAGATATGGTGCAACAATAGAATTGTGCAAAACCGCCCCCCAACTATCAACGCCCTGGCCGTGTATAGCATCAACAATTACAGCATCATGGCGGAAATCGCCGCCAACGCCGCCGTATTCTTCAGGACAATCTGGCACCAACAAGCCGTATTCGCCTGCTTTGTTCCACACATCTCTGTCAACCACGCCCTGCTTTTCCCATTTTTCAATATTGGGAATACAAGTGTCCGCAACGAAGGCATTGGCCGCATCTGCGAACAAGACAAATTCTTCTTCTTCGCGCCATGCGGGCCGTTTTACGCCAAGGTCATATGCCATTCATTTACTCCTAAAACCGATCTGCCGCTAGCGCCATGACGGGGTCTGCGCCGCTTTGCAGTTTGGCCAAATGGGAATCCATATTGGGCAAGATACGGGCAAGGAAATATTTGCCCGTTATCAGTTTATCCACATAGAACGGGTCGTCACTGCCTGCATCAATGGCGGCTTGGGCTTTTTCGGCCATGCGCGCCCACATATAGCTGAGCATAGCAATGCCCATCATATGCATGTAATCAACGCTACCCGCACCCGCATTATCTGGATTAGACATACCATTTTGCATCAACCACATTGTGCCTGCCTGCAATTTATTTTTGGCATTTTTAAGCCCGTCCATAAACGGCTTTAAATTTTCATTGTCTTCATGTTCTTTAACATAAGCATCTATTTCGGCTGAAATATTCATCAGGGCACGCCCACCATTTCGGGCTAGCTTGCGGCCAACAAGGTCGAGCGCTTGGATGCCGTTGGCACCTTCATAGATTTGCGCGATTCTGGCATCGCGCACAAATTGGCTCATGCCCCATTCTTCAATAAAACCGTGCCCGCCGTAAACTTGTTGGGCATTGACACAATTGGCAAAACCCACATCGGTCAAATATCCTTTAATCACAGGCGTCATCAGGCCGAGATAATCATCGGCGCGTTCGCGCACTTTCTCGTCTGGGGATACATTTTCTAGGTCTTCTTGCAAAGCCAGCCAGTACAAAAATGCCCGTGCGCCCTCGTTAAAGGCGCGGGCGTCCATGAGCATACGGCGTACATCCGGGTGGACGATGATGGGATCCGCCGGGCCATTTTCATTTTTAGCCCCCGTGAGCGAGCGGCCTTGCAAGCGGTCATTGGCGTAAATGACGGCGTTTTGGTAGGAGACTTCGGATTGGCAAAGCCCCTGCATGCCCACACCCATGCGCGCTTCGTTCATCATGATAAACATGACCCTGAGGCCTTTATGTTCCTCGCCGATCAATTCGCCCACTGCATCATCAAAATTCATCACACAGGTGGAATTGCCGTGAATGCCCATTTTTTCTTCGATTGAGCCACAAGACACGCCGTTATTGCCACCAACATTGCCGTCTTTATCGACAGTTTTTTTCGGTACGATGAACAGGGATATGCCTTTGACACCTTCGGGTCCGCCTTCGATTCGCGCTAAAACCAGATGGATAATATTTTCAGACATTTCGTGCTCACCCGCAGATATAAATATTTTCTGGCCAGTGATTTTATAGGTGCCGTCGGCTTGCGGGACGGCTTTGGTTTTAAGGAGTCCCAAGTCTGTTCCACAATGACTTTCGGTCAAGTTCATGGTTCCCGTCCATTCGCCCGTATACATTTTTGGCAAATACAAATCTTTTTGTGCATCAGAGCCGCCAATGGATATGGCTTTGGATGCCCCACCCGTTAGGCCGGGATACATGGTAAAGGCCATATTGGCACTTGAGGTCATTTCCCCGCACGCCATGCCCAAAACACGCGGCAGGCCTTGTCCGCCATATTGCGGATCCGCTGCAAGACCCATCCAGCCATTGGCGCGCATTTGGTCAAAGGCTTCATGGAAGCCTGGCGGCACTGTGACAGTGCCGTCTTCATTGCGCACGCAACCATGTTCGTCGCCGACCCGGTTGAGCGGTGTGAGGACTTCTTCGGCGAATTTTGCGCTTTCTTCAAGGATAGCATCAATCATCTCAGGATCTGCATCTTTGAAGCCGTCAAGATCGGAAAAGCGCGAAAGATCAAGTACTTCGTGCAATAAAAATTTTTGGTCCCGTGTGGGTGCTTTATATGTAGGCATGGTTGTCTCCCTCTTTTGTTATTTGGTTATACTGGTATAAAATCTTCATCCATGGTTGCGCGAAACATGGCGTCATAAGCTTCGGCGAATTGAAACACGCCGCTAACTGGCGCACTTTCGATATAATTATCTATGACAGTGCAGAGATCCTGCATGTCTTTAGCGATAATCTCTATATCCTTGCGTTTATTATCCAAGCGGGCAATTACCGATTCAAAGCTTGTCTTGCGGCGTAATAACTCTTCCGTTTCGGTAACCGCGCCGTCGGTTACATCAAGAAATTGCTTAATATCTTCCAAGGAAAACCCAATACGTTTGGCGCGTAAAATTTTATCAAGACGCGCACGATCGTCAGTATTAAACACGCGGCGGCCAGCCGCTCTGTGTGGTTTCAGCAAGCCTTTGTCTTCATAAAAACGAAGGGCGCGGGTGGTGATTTCAAAATGTGCCGCAGTATCGGCGATACTCCAACTGTCTTGAAGATCGGCATTTTTTGGTGAAGACTTTGTGGCTAGATTTGTTCGCATATGCGTATTTACTTAACGTTGACGTTAACGTCAAGGAAAAATTGGTGTATAACTATCTTGACCATTGGGTTAGATACGCACAAAAGCCAATTTATGAAATATGTCATCTTGCTTTTCGTGTTTAGTGCTGTGTTTGCAAACTCTGCTTTAGCTCAAGGCGAGCGCGAGACTAGAACACCCAGGGCGCAAATTGTCCATGATTTAGGGTTGGATAATGCGCCAGCCAAGCAGGCCGAAAATTTGCCTTTAACAACTAGTTACAATATTGCTAAGCCCGATATTCTTATGGATGTGCCGAAGCAATCAGGTGTTAAAGAAATAAACAAGTCTGCCTCTGCCAGTGAAGCAATAATGCGCTTGATAAATCCAGAAAGCCAAAGCGTGACTAAAGCGGGAACAGAAAGAAAAAAACCCGACCAAATCAAACGCAAAAAGGATAAGTCAAACAAACCAAAAATCGCAGCATTTTACCTCAGCGCAGAAGAATATCTCCATTTGCGCAGACGCGAACCCGCCCCGCAAATGGCTCTATTTTATGAAATAACTAGTGGTTCAGCGCAACAAATGGATCAAAAAACAGGTATGGATACAGGTTTGGCAATTGCAAAAAAGGTCAAGCTTATTTTGGGCAAAGATTATGCCGGCATGCAGGTCGACGACAATTTGACTATTTATGATTTCAAATTGAACCGTGTTTTAAAAGTCAAGCCCGAATTTGGTATGGACGGTAAGGCGACGGGTAAAACACTGCTAGAAAATACCTCTATATATGCCAAAACCTACCGTGATATAATTGCGGTGCGCGGTACGACGCAAGATGGCAGGCTTAAGAAAATAGATATGGGGCGTGGGGTTAGCTTGGATGCATTTTGGATAGAGAGTGCAATGAGCTGGTCTACCAAAGCATCTGAAGAAGATTTAATATTAGATAAAACTGACAAATCGCTGCGCGTGCATAGGAATGGGGAAGTTATATTTAGTGCTGAGTTTGCCGACGAAACATATGAAATATCTGGGATAAATAAAAATAGCCTACTGGCTTTCGCACATTTGGAATGGCCGATTCACCCCCTTATACTGCGGGTGCTTTATACTTATGACAGCCCACCAAAATGGTTTGAAATGTTATCCTACGGGCCAACAGCCCCACAAGGACAAAAGCAAGTTTGGACATTGGTAAAGCGAGTCGACGACCAAGGCGCATTTCCTCTGCCGGCTAATGCCGTTGGTGCCGCGCAAAGGGACAAGGTCTCGCCGCTGGTGTTTTTGATCAATGAGGCCGTTCATAACCGCGCTCTAGGCGGTATAAGTACGGTGAAAGAATTAGCACGTGATTTTAATGCCAAATTAGCTACACAGCAATATTGGCAAGCTTGGATTATCGGGCAAAAATATATGGCTTATTCGGGAGATTGTAAAAACCCGAACGATCCAAGCATTTGTAAAGCCGTAACGAAGATTGAACAGACACGCAAAGGTGATTTACCCAAGCATATTCAAGACTATATCACTGCTATTGGTGCTGTGAACCGTCCGGAATTAAAGGGGGAGATTATAGCAGTCATTGCTCCGTATCTGGATAAAAAAGAAACGCCCGCATTCATCGTCCGCACAGCGGCAATGACGCGAGCGAAAATGAAACCAGCGCAAGCTGTGGCAATGGGTGTCTCCGACATTAACGCAGAAGCTCTGCTTTTAACCGCCTTGGCCAAAGACCCTTATGACCCCAAAACCTATGTCGGTTTGGCGCAAGTTTTAGCGGCCAAAGGGGCGTTTGAACAGTCCTGGGATGTATATGATGCCCTACGTGCAGGCATACCAACGGCAGATGCGGAACGTTTAAAAATCAACCGACTTGAGAAAAAACTACGCAAAACTGCGCCCGGATATTTTCTGGGGGAATGATTGCCGCCAATTATCCGGTAATCCTTGACAATTACCGTATTTGTTAACACCATTTTAACCATAATTAACGCACTTTTAGCGCAAACAGATTTGCTTTGCATGGGACGACCTATGCGGGCATATGGCTCTAGGGACTAGTATTGATGGCTACACGTTCAAAACCCCGGGTAAAAACCCCTGCAAAGTCGAAGCCCAAAACGCGTGCGAAGCAACAGGGCGCGGCCAAAATATCTGATCGCGACACCTTGGCGAAACTTCGTGCCCATGTGGACGATATTGAAAAACGCCTAAAGCGCGCCAATAGCTTAACCCGAACCTCTGTGCGTGCCTTAAAAACTTCCTATGAAGCGCTCAACGGGGACAATCACACCACCGCCCTGACAGGACATATCGAAGAGCTTTCCGAGCGGCTGACGGGCATGATCGAACAAACTCGTCAAGATGTCGCCCACGACTTAAAGATAGTACTTGGCGACCCACGTCTCGAAACTCTATCTAATGCCTTAACAAAGGCTAATCAGCGTTTGACTTTGGCAGAGCAAAACCAAGCCGAGGCTATCAATGCTATCAACACGCATATCGCCAGATTGGCGACGGCGGTTGATGAACGTATGCGGCGCGAGCAACGCCAACGTGAAGAGGGCCATGCACTGTTGAGCAAGCGCATGGACACAATCGAGCAAGACAGTGCAGCCGCTCTTAGAACCATTGGCGACAAAATGGTTAACATATCTGAAGAATTGACACAAAAAACACAAGCGTTGCAGGGTGAGGTGGCTGAGAAGACATTGATACAGCAACGAGACTATGAAGAACATAAACACCAAATGGCTCAGCGTATTGAGGCTATTGAGGATGAGCAGCGCAATCAATTTCCCGCTTTTGAACGTGGTATCGAGACATTAAGCACACGCCTAGAAGCACTAGAAAGCAATATTGGTATGTATGGTCAACCAGTTGAGCCAGCTTCAGCCGAACCTGCCTATGAAATTGCACCGCAAATTTCAGAACACTCTGGTGCGAACCATGGTGAAGAAAGCCATTGTGAGAACACAAAGACGGATGATGCCTTTGCCGCACTTGAGTTGGTGGATGTGCAGGGGGTTGAAGCGCCAGCTAGCACCCCGGCAACCGCCTATGGAGTAGCGCCCGTATACACAGCTGAAGCACAACAATTTCAGCCTGATGCCGTGCCTGGGACATCGCAAATGTCGCAAGCTTACACGCCCGTTGAATATAGCGCCAATAATGGTGCCATGGCCACCGCAGTTGCAGGCCATAACCCAGACACATTTTCACCCCGCGCATATGTGCCGGGTGCGCAAGAAGATCAGACGGCTCCACCTCCACCATTCGCTGTGGTTGATAATAGTCAACAAGATTATACAGCGCAGGTTTCGTCCGAAATTGCGACTACACAGCAAATATATGCTGAACAACCAGCATTTGACCCGGTGACTTACGATTCCGCCGCTACACTTCCACCCCCTATGCCGTCCTCTGAGTTAAATGCTGGCATGCCGCCAATGCCGCCAATGCCAGATGCTGCAGTTCCGGAAATTCAGACACTGGAACCGACGATGGAAAGTGTACGCCCGGGTGCCGATATTGGTGATCGTACTAAGAAGAGCAAGAAACACAAGGTTAAAAAACCAAAAAGCGGTGGCGGTGGCGGCCATGGCACGATTCGCAAAGTGGCACTGTTTGGCGGCGTTGCTGTGGTGGCTCTCTTTGCTTATAAAACATTTGTGCCAAGAATTTTTGGCAGCGATGGCCCGACACCGCAAAGCACACAGTCTGCATCGGCAAGACCTGTATCATCTATTCAAGTTTCTGGTGATTCTGAGGTTGGAGTAAACGCCAAGTCGAACGAAAGACCAGAAGAATTTACTACAACTGACGGGCAAAATTTCGAGACTGTTGAACCCGTTGGTGATTATTCGAAAACTATGACTGCACCTAATTTGGAGAGTAAAGATAATAGGGGGCAATTAAAGACTTTGGAGGCGGCGGCTTCTGCTGGCAATGCTATTGCACAATTCCAGCTAGGCCTGTCCCATCTCGAAGCCGGGCGCGACGCGGACGCTGTTCGCCTGATCCGTCTTGCTGCCAACCAAGGTCAACCAGCTGCACAATATAGATTAGCCAAATTATATGAAGCGGGCATAGGTGTTAAGGTTAATGGTAAAACTGCAAAAGAGTTGCTCACGCGGGCGGCCAAAGCGGATAACCGTATCGCCATGCACGATCTTGGCCATTATTATATTACGGGTGCCGATGGTTCAGCACCAGATTTACAACAAGCGGTTAAATGGTTTTCTATGGCTGCCGAGCGTGGGGTTCTCGATTCGCAATATAACTTAGCTGTTCTTTACCAAGGAGGCTCAGGCGTCCCGCGTAGCTTAGAAGAAGCTTATATCTGGTTTGCAATAGCTGGGGCACAAGGTGATAAAACAGCGTTGCAACGTAGCGAATCTGTTGCGCGGGAATTATCCGAGGCTAGTCTTGCAAAAGCACAAGCACGCATTAAAGTTTTTGCGCCTAAACCTGTTGATAATGCGGCTAATGGTGTGTTCAAAAACCTACCTTGGATCACTGAACGTGAGGCTCGCAAAGTACCGACAAACAAAAACAGTGTGAGAAATGTTCAAAAAATGCTCGCATCTTTGGGGTATTCTGTTGGTGCGCCAGACGGCACTCTTGGCCCCAATACCCGTAATGCAATTATTAAGTTTGAGAGAGCAAATGGCCTACCAGAAACGGGGCGGGTTAATGCGGCTCTAATGGAGCGCTTGCAATTAGCCGCCGGCGCATAAGAGTTTATTCCCTCATAAAAACACCCTCCTCAATGTGATATTGCCACTTGTAATATGTTGCACCTATGGGTTAACTTTACGCATATATTTCTTGGGGAGACACTATAATTTCTAACTTTGATGCCATGACTGTTGCGCCAACCATTATGAGCAAAGCGCTTGTGTTCGTACTGGCATTTTTGGTGTTGGTGTCGGGGCGTTGGTTGGCAAACCATATCGGCAGAAATGTTGAAAATTTGTTGAACAAAGCTCCCAATGCTGACCCAACGTTGTCACGCTTCTTCGCTAGCATTGCCAAATTTGTGTTATTGTTTGCCGCCATTATGGGTGCCTTGGCTGTGCTTGGTGTCAATACCAGTGGCATTAGTGGCATGGTGCTTGGGTTTGGTGCGGCGCTTGCATTCATTCTAAAAGATGCGCTGTCAGATGTGGCGGCAGGTGTGATGCTGATGATTTTCAGACCCTATAATGTTGGTGATGAGGTTGAAATTGCAGGCATTAAAGGCGTGGTCCAATCCATAGAAATCCTCGCCACCCGCATGAAGACCAGAAACAATATCGAGATTATTGTCGGTAATGGCAAAGCTTGGGGCGGGGTGATTAGAAACCATACTACTATGGGCAAGCGGCGCTTGGATAAGGTGTTCGGCATGAGTTATGACGCCGACATTGATTTGGCCATTCAGGTGTTGACCACGACCGCCGCCAAAGACCCGCGCGTTTATCAAGACCCACCGCCGTGGGCGAAAGTGGTAAAACTAAATGATAGCTCTGTGGATATAGAACTGCGGGTTTGGTGTGATTACAATGACCACCGGGCGATTAAAATGGATATATCTCAGCCCATTAAACAGGCCTTGGATGCGGCGGGGATTGGCATTCCTTACCCCCATGAAGTGGTTATCAAACAACAGGTTAAATCATCAAAAGCTCGCGACCGTCTTAAACGCTTGGCGGCACTTAGAAATGCGTAACATTACAGAAGCAAGGATAAGATTATGGAAAAAGTATCAGAATATATAACGCCGGAGAAACTGACCGGATATTGGGAGGCACTCCTGCCCACTGTCATCAATATCGCAATCGGTCTGGCTATACTCATTATCGGGATGTGGTTTGCAAAGCGCATTGGGAATATTGTCAAGAAGAACGCCAGTAAAGCGCCGAATATTGATGAAACCCTTGCCAATTTTTTGGGCTCCATAGCCAAATATGCCCTAACGGTTGTGGTGGTTGTGGCGGCTGTTACCAAAATGGGTATCGAAGCCTCCTCGCTTGTTGCCATGTTGGGGGCGGCGACATTGGCTATTGGCTTGGCTTTGCAAGGTACGCTGGGCAATGTTGCGGCAGGTGTGATGCTGATGTTGTTCCGCCCTTATAAAATCGGCGATTATGTTTCTGTGGCAGGCGAAGAGGGGGTTGTCCACGATATAAATATTTTCACGACGGTGCTGACAACTATTGATAATATTAAGGTGATTATTGCCAATGGTGAGGCTTGGGGCTCGACCATTCAGAACTTCACTTCTATGGGTGTGCGCCGAGTTGATGTGGATTATGGTATTCATTATGATGACGACATAGACAAGGCCATTAAGATTATGAAAGACGTATCCGCCGCCCACCCAGCCGTGCTGTCCAAACCAGATGGACCGTGGGCGAAAGTGGTAAAATTAAATGATAGCTCTGTAGATATTCAAAACCGGGTCTGGTGCAAGGCGGATGATTATTGGGATGTGATGTTTGATCTCAATAAGTCCATTAAAGAAGCTTTTGACAAAAACGGTATCACCATTCCCTATCCACATCAGGTCGAAATAGATGGTTAGTATATCCGTAAATCAAGCCCGTAGTCGTGCAGATATTGACGCAGTGCGCACTTTGTTTGTTGAATATCTAAATGTACTCAATACGGATTTTGGTAAGGCGGTCGGTTGCGCAGATAGCCAAGAGGATATGCAGGATTTTCCGCAAAAATATACAGGATTGTTCCTTGCAAAACTGGACGGAGTGCCGGTTGCGGCCTGTGGTTTGATAGAGGTGAACCATCGGGATATAGAATTAGTGCGCCTGTATTGCCGCCCGCAAGGACGCGGGCACAATGCCGGGCGCGAGCTCACGGATGCGGCGTGCGCATATGTCAAAGCGCATGGCTATGTCCGTCTCGTATTGTCAACCGAACCAGTTATGGGACATGCGGTGCGGCTCTATAAAAATATGGGGTTCACCGACATAGAAAATTACGCAGACGCACCGTCCGCTTGCTCCAAATATATGGCTCTGTCCTTATAGGCTATTGAATATGCGGTTATTATTTATAGGCGTGTTTGTATTGCTGGCGGCTT
>JALSHM010000366.1 GCA_026982235.1 Robiginitomaculum sp.
GCTTGTACGGGCGTCACTTCGGTCGCTTCGGGATTTGCTTCCAGCTGTTGTTCCGCCTGAGTGCCCACATCAGTTTCCGGCATGGCTTCCGGAACAGTTTCGGGCGGCGAAGTATCTGGGCTGGCAACCACATCATTTTCGGCATTCTCCGGTGCTGGTTGTGCTGGCGGCGCGTTATCAGCGGCCTCCGGGTTTGCCGCAGGTGGTAGCTCTGCCAAGGGACTTTCCTGGGGATTTTCCTGTGAACCTGCTTCCGGTTCAGTTTGTGGTGTATCTTCGGTTTGCCGTTGTGCCATTATTCCCCTGCTTTCGCGGCGATAATTAATGTGCTGACGGGCATTTGTAAACACATTTACGTATTCTCCTTGACTCTATTTAGAAAATGAACTAATTAGAGAATATGTTAAACAGCAAGGCATTCAAAGCATTGGCGCATCCGGTACGCCGCGACATCTTAAAACGGCTTAGGGATGGGCAGCTCAGCGCGGGCGAAATCGCGGATGCTTACGACATGTCCAAGCCGAGCTTATCGACGCATTTCGCCGTGCTGAAATCAGCACGATTGATTCAGGCCGAACGCAAAGGCAACCATATTTATTACCGCCTGAACGTCACTGTCGCGGATGAAGTGCTTTCCGGACTGATGGATATGTTCGGTATAGAAAAGGAAAAATAAGATGAGGAAAATAATAATGTTTAGCTGGGTCTGCCTGATCCTGATATTTGGTCTGGCAATATATACATGGCTACAATTGCCAGAGCTAGAGCAATACCCCGTGCATTGGAGTGGGGACGGTGTGCCGGATCGTTACGGATCCAAAACGGAAGTGTTATTTGCCCTGTTCATAATACCGCTCAGCGCCGCATTTACCTTTGCTATATTCGCATACATCCCCAAAATAGAGCCTGTCCGCGCCAGCGTGGCGGCCAATACCCGCCCGTATACATATATATGGGCGTTGATGATGGTGCTGTTTGTCGGCATTTCGGGGTTTGTTTCATATAGCTATGCCAATATTGAGGCCAGCCCGGACATGGCCCAAATTTCGATTTCATTTCTGGTCATTGCTATGGGCGCTTTTTTTATCTTTATTGGTAATATTATGGGTAAATTTAAACGCAATTTCCTAGTTGGTATCAAGACGCCGTGGACACTTACATCGGATTTGTCTTGGGATAAAACCCACCGTTTGGGCGGGCGCATGTTTGTCAGTGCCGGGTTAATTAGCATGGCTAGCACGTTTATTATCAAACCGGAATTTGCGCTTTATATTCTCGTTGGGCTTAGCCTTGCTATCACCATATTCGCTTTTATATATTCTTTTGTCATATGGAAAAACGACCCAAATAAACGTAAGTAAAGCTATGAATCAGTAACACTTTTGCGCTATGAGGCGATTTTGAAAGTGGAGCTTATCATGACATCGAACCCTAAAAAAGTAGTCCTCGCCTATTCAGGCGGTTTGGATACGTCAATTATCCTCAAATGGCTACAGGAAGAAAAAGGCTGTGAGGTTGTTACCTTTACGGCTGATTTGGGCCAGGGCGAAGAATTGGAGCCAGCGCGGCGAAAGGCTGAGGCTGCTGGGGTGAAAGAAATTTTCATTGACGATCTGCGCGAAGAATTTGTCCGTGATTTTGTCTTTCCCATGTTTCGCGCCAATGCCTTGTATGAGGGGCTATATTTGCTCGGCACGTCTATTGCGCGGCCATTGATTTCCAAACGCCAAATTGAAATCGCAAACATGGTTGGTGCCGATGCGGTTTGCCACGGC
>JALSHM010000367.1 GCA_026982235.1 Robiginitomaculum sp.
GCTTTGCCATTGCCCTTCGTTAAATGGGTCGTGCTGGCGATTACCAGCGTATATCTCCTGCGCGGTTTGGCTTTGGCGCCCATGTATTTCGTTATGCCTGAACAGGTGAACAGCTTTGCGGTATGGAGTAGTTTAATTGTACTAGCTCTCGGTATTTTCCATGCCGTCGGGCTTGTGCAGGTTTGGGATAAGATGTAGGCGGGATTATGAGCCGTTTTACCAAAACTGACTGGTTGGATTTGGGCTTGGCTGAGTTGTCTGCAAGCGGGCTCACGGCGATTCGCATTGATAAATTGTGCGCATCTGCGGGGCGGACCAAAGGCTCTTTTTATCATCATTTCTCTGGGCGCGAGGATTTTGTTGCGGCTTTGCTGGACCACTGGCAGCAAAATCTCACTGAGGCGGTGATTAGGGAGACCGAACAAGAGCTAGACCCTGTTGCCAAGCTTATCACCCTCAACCGGATAACCGAGGAACTGGACATGGGGGTGGAGACGGTTTTGCGGCGCTGGGCTGGAACCGAGCCAAGTGTTGCGACAGCCATTGCCAAGGTGGACAAACGCCGCATTGATTATGTGGCCAGTCTTTTGATGCAAGCCAAAGATATTTCGGTGAGGCAGGCCGTGGACTTGGCGGTGATGAATTACACATCCCTAGTCGGGTCGCAATTAGTGTTCACGGATATTTGCCAAGATCGCCGCAAGCGCATTGCGCAGATCTATGTGGACATGCTGGATAATTTGCCGGATCACGCCTGATGCCAGCCGTCTAATCTGCCGACCAAATTGGCCGCATCAACCATCCCTGCATTGGCACCCCAGATATGGGACGGGTTTTGGATACGTAAATCTATCCAGGCATCACGTACCGGGCCGGCGGGCAGGGCATCTGCGGCAAATATGAGGGCGGCGCGTTCTGCGAACAGGCGGGCATCGACATTTGTTGCGTCCTTGAGCCAGTTAGTAAGCGCTTGCACCGCTGGAATATCAAAACCAATGCGGGCGATGTCTTCATGAAAGGCATCCAAGGTATCGGGGTCACGCAAGGCGCGCTGAATATCAAGGGCGATAACATTGCCCGATCCTTCCCATATGGCATTGAGGGGTGAAGTTTGGAACAAGCGCGGCATACCGCTTTCGTGGACAAAACCGACCCCGCCCAAACATTCCATAGCTTCGGCAAGTACATAGGGCTGGCGTTTGCACACCCAGTATTTTGCAATAGGGGTGAGCACCCGCGATAGCCTATGGGCTTGACTGGTTTTGGGCGCGTCAAACCCGGCGGCAACGACGAAACCAAGTGCAAGCGCCGCCTCGGATTCCAGTGCCAAATCCGCGAGTGTGTTTTGCATGAGCGGTTGGTCGATAAGCTTGCGCTGAAACACTGTGCGGTGGCGGGCAAATTGTGCTGCGAGTGCCACAGATTTTCGCATACCAGACGCCGAGCCTAGGATACAGTCAAAGCGGGTGTGGTGTGCCATAGTGATTATGGTTGCAATCCCGCGCCCCGGCGCCCCAATCCGCTTGGCCCACGCCCCCCTATATTCGATTTCGGATGAGGCATTGGAATGGTCGCCCATTTTGTCCTTTAGGCGCTGGATTTCCATTGCATTGCGGGTGCCGTCTGGTCGCCATTTAGGTACTAAAAAACAACTCAGCCCGGCATTTTCATAAGCGAGGGTCAAAAACCCGTCGCACATGGGCGCAGAGCAAAACCATTTATGCCCGCGCAGTTCTGCTTCGCCGTCCGCACCCACCACGGCTTTGGTGGTATTGGCGCGGAGGTCAGAACCGCCTTGTTTCTCGGTCATAGCCATGCCCATGGTTAAGCCGGATTTCTCGTGCGCCGGGCGGCAGTTACCGTCATATTGCCCGGACAAAACCCCCGTAAGCCATGTGTCATGTGTCCAATCTTCCGCTTGCAGCACAGGCGTGACCGCATAGGTCATGGTCATGGGGCAGCCCACTCCCGTATCTGCCCAACCCATCATATAGGCAAGGGCGGCATGGGCGATATGGCCCGCAGATTTGGCCGTCCAAGCCCGTGACGATACGCCATTCTTCAGACCCATTTGCATCAGTTGATGATAGGCAGGGTGAAATTCAATTTCGTCAATTCTGCGCCCCCGTGCATCGAAAGCTCTCAATACGGGTTTGTTCTCACTGGCCAGCCGTCCCAATTCACGCGCCTCGGCACTGCCCACTAATTTACCAAATGCCATAAGGTGTGCGCCGTGTTCCTGCAAACCGTCAACCGAGCTGCCAGATTGGGAGAGTTTTGCCAGCCCATCTCCCATAGCACTGGCCAGAGCCGGATCAGCAAATAGGTTAAAGTCCCCGGGTAAGGGGGGTTGGTTCAAGACATCATGTGTCGCAAGTTCTGTGCGGGGGTTTTGTGTTTTCATGGAGAAATATTAGGTCATATTTTCGCGTTAGGCAATCTGCAAAAATTTACATGCCGCGCCTAATCCTGTGGGGTTGTCATAACATCACCCCGTCCCGCATTCACCCCGCTTCGCAAGCACATCGTTACACTGTCTTGCAATCAGGTCGCACCTATTTCGCCGTCACACTGTCATGTGCTTAACTTGCCACAATCAACGCTTGACGGGGCAGGGTGGGCAGGTCATTTTACGGCTCAATTTTGGACATAACAAAAAGGTTTTTCATGTCGGATATGTATGATGTATTGGTAATTGGCGGCGGGCCGGGGGGCTATAATTGTGCCATTCGCGCTGGACAATTAGGGCTTAAGGTCGCTTGTATTGAAGGGCGCGGGGCGCTCGGGGGGACATGTTTGAATGTCGGCTGTATTCCGTCCAAAGCTTTGTTGCACGCATCCGAAATGTACGAAACCGCGCAGAAAGACTTCGCGGGTCTGGGGATAAAAGCCGATGTTACGCTTGACTTGCCAGCCATGATGCAGAGCAAAGAAAAGACTGTATCGGCGCTTACCCAAGGGATTGCATTCCTATTTAAAAAAAATAAAATTGATTATATTCAAGGCTTTGGAAAGATTACTGAAAGTGGTGTGGTAGACGTCGCAGGCAAAACCTATCGGGCGAAAAACATCGTGATTGCCACAGGTTCCGAGGTCGCGACCTTGCCGGACATTGATATTGACGAAAAGCAAATCGTCTCCTCGACGGGTGCGCTCGCCTTGTCTGAAGTGCCGAAGAAAATGCTGGTAATTGGTGCGGGCGTCATCGGGCTGGAGCTTGGCTCGGTCTGGCGCAGGCTCGGCGCAGAAGTCACCGTGGTGGAATATCAGCCCCATATCTTGCCGGGCATGGACGGAGAAATCCAAAAACAAGCCACCCGCATGTTCAAGAAGCAAAAAGTCAAATTTGAATTAGGTCGCAAAGTTACGGGTGTGGCTAAAACCAAATCCGGCTTGACGGTCACTACCGAGGCCGCAGCGGGCGGGAAGCCTAAAGACATAGACACGGATGTGGTGCTGGTCGCCATTGGGCGGCGCCCTTATACGGACGGGCTTGGGCTGGAGACGGTCAGCGTTAGGACTGACAAGCGCGGCTTTATCGAGACCGATCATTTCAAAACCAGTGCCGCTAATATTTGGGCGATTGGTGATTGTACCACGGGGCCGATGCTGGCCCATAAGGCCGAAGAAGAAGCCGTGGCCGTGGCGGAACTCATTGCAGGCAAGGCGGGTCATGTGAATTATGATGTTATTCCAGGCGTCATTTACACCAGCCCGGAAATCGCTTGTGTTGGCAAAACCGAAGAAGAATTGAAAGAAGCTGGCGTCCCCTATAAGAGCGGTAAATTCCCGTTCATGGCCAATTCCCGCGCCCGGGCCAACCACGAAACCGACGGTTTTGTGAAAATCCTGGCGCACGCAGAAACCGACGAAATCCTCGGCGCCCATATGATAGGCGCAGGGGTCAGCGAGATGATAGCCGAAGTCGCTCTCGCTATGGAGTTTAAAGCCGCAAGCGAAGACATAGCCAGAACCTGCCACGCCCACCCAACATGCTCAGAAGCCGTCCGCCAAGCCGCAATGGACGTAGAAAACTGGGCAATGCAGATGTAATAACTCCTTCCCCTCCTTGTGGGGGAAGTGCCGAAGCGTTTGCGCAGGCGATGGAGGGATTCATTCATGCCTTGCACACGACGAGAGATTGCCCCCCATCGACCGCCAAGAGGCGCCCACTTCCCCCGTAAACGGAGGAAGGGGAAAGACTACAAACCTTCGTCCTTCTACCGCTCCGCTTATTCTATCCGCCACGGCGGGAAGCGTCTGTTTTTTCCCGCTTGATACAAACGGATTTTGTTGCCCGCAGGGTCTAGGATATCGGCTTCGCGCCAGAGATAGGCTTGGGCTTTTGGCGGCGAAAGGGGCGCAAGGTTATTATCTGAAATATAGGCGTCCAAATCATCAACCTCGAAATAGATAAGTGGCCAATCGACAGGCGGCTGCCAATCAGGTGCGACTTCATGCAGAGATAAGGTGGAGGGTTCGCCAGCGCCCGTATCTGGAAATTCAAACCGTACATAACGCGGTGCGCTATCAACGATTAGGGTAAGCCCGAGGTTTTGATAAAACCCAATGCTCGCCGCCATATCAGGCGCACCAAGTGTCACCTGATTGAGGCGGAGATTATGGGAAGAGTTTTTCATTTATGAAGGTATATAAATACGTTTTAAGGGTATTAAATTTCGGTATTTTGCGTTTAGATTTTCGTAATGTTCAATTACTAATGTGGCGAGTTCCTCACTATCAATCAATCTGATATTTGGTTTTGAACGCTCCAGAATTCTTGCTTCTGAAGTAAACCCACCCAATGTTACAAATAAGCCAACCTCATTGCCCTCTAATGTACCAATGAGTTTTTGTATTTCTGGCCGACCTCTATTATCTAGTATGCGTTTGCACTCGACTTTCATAACGGGTGGTTCAAATCCAAGCTCATCCTTTGAAGCAATGATATCGACACCACCATCGCCGCTTTTTTGGCTGTTATGTTTTGTAATACGTGCAAAATAGCCCATTGCTATAAGTAGGTCTCTAACAAAATATTCAAATTCTTCCGGTGATAATTCTTTGTGTAATCGTTTAACAATATAGTCCCTTGTCTCATCCTCTGTTATCAAGGCTGTCTGCTCAACCGTTTCGTCATCAATCGCCGCTATTGAATCAGAATCAAAATCCTTTGCTTTTGCGAACGCGATAAATTCATCCCAGTTATTTGAAATTTTGAATAGGGTTATTGCAGAACCGATTTCATTTAAGGCTGGTTGGCTAAAATAGGCACGAGGTTTTTTATGCAACCATCGTACCTTTCTCCGATGCGAGTAATTCTTAGAATTATTAAAGGAGTATTCTGATTCTATAATGCCTATGTGAACTATCCGGTCTTGTTTTGAAGGATATATTACATAATCCCCAATTTGCATTTCATTTGAAAACCGAAATAGTACACCTGCCTTGACAGGAATAGCGCCTTGTTTTTCATCTGGGTAAGTTTCTTTAAAAACCCTTTTAAACTCCTCCCTGTTTGAGCCGATTAGGTTCAAATCACCAATTTCGTCCCAGCCGATACCAATAAAATTACCAGCTATTGGGTCTTCTTTAGGGGCAATACCGATATGAATACCCCAAATAATGTCCTCGGAAATTGCCATACCTATGCCATTGCCCGTTCAAAGTTTTCGGCTATGGCTTCGAGATAGCCTGTTGTGGATAGCCAGCCTTGTTTGTCACCGACGAGCAGCGCCAGGTCTTTGGTCATTTGCCCGTTTTCTATGGTTTTGATTGTGGTGCGTTCCAGGCCTTCTGCGAAGTCTATCAGGGCTTGGTTATCGTCTAGGCGGCCACGATGGGCTAGGCCGCGTGTCCAAGCAAAGATAGAGGCGGTGGAATTGGTCGAGGTGGAGAGGCCTTTTTGGTGGTTTCGGTAATGGCGGGTGACGGTGCCGTGGGCGGCTTCGGCTTCCATGGTTTTGCCGTCAGGCGTCATCAAAAAGCTGGTCATCAGGCCGAGAGAGCCAAAGCCTTGGGCAACCGTATCGGACTGCACATCGCCGTCATAGTTTTTACAGGCCCAGATATAGCCGCCATTCCATTTCATGGCGCAGGCCACCATATCGTCGATGAGGCGGTGTTGGTATTCGCCGCCAAATTCTGCGAATTGTTCCGCAAATTCTTTGTCATATATTTCTTGGAAAATATCCTTAAAGCGACCATCATAGGCTTTGAGAATGGTGTTTTTTGTGGACAGATAGCACGGCCATTTGCGGGTGAGGCCGTAATTGAATACGGCGCGGGCGAAATCTACGATTTTGTCGTCCAGATTATACATGGATTGCGCCACGCCTGAGCTTGGGAAGTCAAACACTTCTTTTTCGATAACGTCTCCGTTTTCACCTTCCCATTTGACGGTTAACTTGCCTTTGCCGGGGACGCGGAAATCTGTGGCTTTGTATTGGTCGCCATAAGCGTGGCGGGCAATGACGATTGGTTGTGTCCAGCCGGGGACAAGGCGGGGGATATTGTTACAAACAATAGGCTCGCGGAAAATCACACCGCCCAATATATTGCGGATAGTGCCGTTGGGTGATTTCCACATTTTCTTGAGGCCAAATTCTTCGACCCGTTGCTCGTCTGGGGTAATTGTGGCGCATTTGACGCCAACATTGTATTTCTTGATAGCATTAGCCGCATCAATGGTGATTTGATCATCTGTGGCATCACGGCTCTCCATGCCAAGGTCAAAATAGCGCAAGTCAATATCCAAATAGGGGAGGATGAGACGCTCCTTAATCATGTCCCAAATAATGCGGGTCATTTCGTCGCCGTCTAGCTCGACCACCGGATTTTTAACTTTAATTTTTGCCATGATTGCCTCTAAAAAATGTAGCTGTCAATTTATCTGAAAGCCGATTAAATTTAATTGAAAGCCTCTTAACACTGGTCGCACCGAATTAAAAGTATTAGCTTGGGCAAAACGCAATAAAGTGTGCAAGAATAATGGGTCACAATATGGGTAAGACGATAAAAGACCAAATGGGGCAGGTGGTGGCGCAGGGAGATAGCGCTAGGCCAGCGGTGATTCTTGTGCGCACCCAGCTTGGCGAAAATATTGGCGGTGCGGTGCGCGCCATGCTGAATTTTGGCCTAGATGAGCTCAGGCTGGTGGCACCGCGTGACGGTTGGCCCAATCCAGCGGCGGACGCTATGGCGGCGGGGGCTTTGCCTGTATTAGAACAAGCCAAAGTCTATACAACTACCCAAGAGGCGGTGGCGGATTTGCAATATGTCGCGGCGGCAACCGCGCGCAGGCGGGATTTGGAAATCCCGGTTGTTGGCACCAATACAATCGGCACCAATATACGCGGGCATCTGGCGCGCGGCCTAAAATGCGGCATCATGTTTGGGCCTGAAAAAGCAGGCCTCACCAATGATGATGTGGTGCTGGCAGACGAAATATTGACCTATCCCATAAACCCGGCTTTCCAAAGCCTGAACCTAGCGCAGGCTGTCGGCGTGTTTTCCTATATGTGGGCATCCAGCGCACTGAGCGAAACGGGCGAAGATTTACCCCCCGTGTTCAAAGAACCAAACACCCAGCCCGCAAGCCGCGCAGACTTGGTGCGTATGTTTGAACACTTTGAGGACGAGCTGGCTAAGTCCGGATATTTTTATCCCAAGGCCAAGTCTGCCCTGATGAAGCGCAATATCCGCGCCCCCTTTATCCGCGCCAAAATGACAGAACAAGAGGTTCGCACCATGCGCGGCATGATAAAGGCACTGGCCAAAGGGCGGGGGCAAAGGGGCGGGATAAGGCGCGGTGAGGATAGGGATTAACTGATATAATTCACCCCGTTATTCGTGGTGATTGAAACCTTTTCTAAGTTTTTACCCATGGCTAATCGTTGTAGATTTATCTTGTCATTTGGCACTATTTTAGCGAGGCAACGCCCCTGATCGGTTTGGCATAGAGCAAAGCCTGAAACGGGTTCGCCTTTATAATAATTGATGGTGTGCGCGATAAGTTTTGCATGCGTTGGAGCTTTATCTATTTTAGATAAGTGTTTGTTTTTAATGGTGACTTCTCGGCAAATATTGGAAACTGGTGTCCAGTCATGCGCAGGCTTTGCAGAATAAATACCAGTGGCCTGCTTGGTTAAATATCCGCCATTGGCGAGGATAAGGCCATAGCCGTTTTGGTCTTTGCGCAAATGTTCGACCATGGTGGCGATAGCGTGCATAGAATAATTATTCCCAGGGGCACCAAAGAATGGCAAGCCGCCTGTGACGGTGAGCGGACGGCCTTGCTGATTTTGGATGCGCCAATCTATGCCCAGTGCTTGGGCAGCGATAAACACGGCACACGGGAAACAGCTATACAGATCAATATAGGAGATTTTGGCTATATCCAAACCACTGCTTGCCAGCACTTTATCCAGCACGAATTTTGTGGATTGTGACGTGGATAAATCCGGGCGCTCTGTAAGGAATGTGTCGCGGGCTTGGGCGCTAACGTGCAAATAAATCCATTTATCCATGGGCACGCCCATGCGTTTTGCCATGCCAACGGACGTCATCAACAAGGCCGCCCCTTGATTGACCGCGTCTTGGGCGACATGCCATTTCAGATAGGGGGTGGAAATATCGTAATTTTCCGGGGACGGCGTGCGTAAGAAATCAACACTGCGGGCTTGGCCAAATTGGGCGTAAGGATTGCCTGCGGCAATGTTTGAAAATGGTGCAAATAGCGCGGCCATTTGTGCGCGGTATTGCGCCAAATTCAGGCCTTGCTTGCGCCGTAAGGCATTTTCAAACAAAGCATAAACTTGGGTCGGAAATACCAGGCCGTGGCGCAATTCATATGCACTGAGCAGGGGCGGGCCAAAGCCTCTGTCTTCACAATCTCCGTGCGCTGGGGCCGACCAATCCAGATCGATATGCGCGCGTCTGGCGGCTTTCATAGCACCTGTGGCTTCGCCGCCTGCTATCAAAGCCAGCTTGGTTTCGCCGTTATATATGCGCTCTGCCATTTCACTGACCAGTGCCTGGGGCGTGTCGCCGCCAACTTGCGCATAAATCAGCTTGTTTGGTTGGATATTGAGTTGGTGGGCGAGGGCACCTGGCGCATTTACAGGTGCCCCAAGTGGGTATTGTGTCGCAGGTAATGAATCCGCCATTGTGCGCACAAGGGCAAGTGTATCAATCTTTTGCCCGAAGGACACGGATAGGCCGACATCATCAATAGCACGCCTAGAGGCAAGGTTTGCCATGCCAATCGGTGAGGGAGCGTCTGTACTTAGTGCCGCCGGATTCCATTGGGATACACTCTGCCCGACGCCTATTATTATTGGTGTATTGTTGGGCATAGCGTTCATTGTTTAGGCTGATGGCTTATGCAAAAAGTTGATTATTGCAGTGCCTGATAAATTATTTCCCCGTCAACAACCGTCATCACAGTGTTCACCGTCAATATATCTGCTTCATCTATAGTCATTATGTCCTTGTCAAATATGGTGAAGTCGGCGCGCATCCCTGCTTGTATTTTTCCGACTTTGTCTTCTTCAAACGCAGCATATGCGGCCCATTGAGTGAACATTTTTAGGGCTTCTTCTCTTGTGACTTTCTCTTCCGGAAACCAGTTTTTGTCGCTATAACCATCCAAGCTTTTACGGGCGGTTGCGGCGTAAAATTCTATTCTAGGGTCGCCGCGCTCTACAGGGGCATCTGATCCGCCTGCAATGATTGCGCCACTATCAATTAAACTACGCCAAGCATATCCGCCCTTGAGACGGTCTTTACCGATACGCTTATTAGCAAAATACAGATCGCCAATAGCGTGGGACGGTTGCATTGAGGCTATAACGCCTAATTCCGCATAGCGTGGAATATCGTCTAGGTCGAGGATTTGAGAATGCTCATTGCGCCAGCGCGGCTTGGCGATTTTGCGTTCGCTTTCTGGCACGGCGGCAAAAGCCTCTGCATACCAATCTAGCATGACCTGATTGGCGCGATCACCGATGGCGTGGGTGGAAATCTGGATGCCGTCACGTAAGGATTGCTCGAATATGGGCATTAAATATTCTTTTTTCACCAAGAATAAGCCTGTATTTTTCGGGTCGTCCTGATAAGGGGCGATGAGCGCCGCGCCGCGAGACCCCAGAGCCCCATCAATATAAAATTTTAACCCCCGCGTGACCACACGCCCATTTTTGCTGGTCTGGGGGCCATGCTTGGCGATATTCGCGATTAGGTCGTCTGCGTCTTTCATATCAACCGCATTGTAGACCCGTATTTTAAGCTTGCCTTCGTCCGAGAGCCGCTCAATCAAGGCAATGTCAGTCGCATCCACCGACATGGACTGGATACCCGTCCAGCCATATGCTGCATAGACTTCGGAGGCTTTGATATATGCTGCTTCTTTGCGGGCTGGATCAAGCTTGGGCACTAAGCCTTTTACCAAGCCCATAGCATGATCAATGAGCATGCCCGTGGGTGTGCCGTCGTCGCCGTGCAATATATCACCGCCAAATGGCGGCTTGGTGTCTCTGGTGATGCCAGCGGCCTTCAGCGCCGCAGAATTTACCACCATTGCGTGACCATCCGCTCTTTGGAGTATCACCGGATTATCTGGTGATACCGTGTCTAAATCCTGACGGTTTGGGAAACGATCTTCCGGCCAATGTGTTTCTATCCAGCCGCGCCCGTAAACAGTCTCACCTTTGGGGGTTTTGGCAATTTCGGTGGCAAGTGTTTCCACCAAGGCTTTAATTGACGGTGTGTTTTCAAGGTTAAGGGTCATTTCGCGTAAGCCAATACCGAGAAGGTGGGCGTGGCTATCTACGAAACCAGGATACAGATATGCACCATTTAAGTTTATGACTTTTGTAGGTGTAGTCGAAAATTTATCGCAAAAATTGGGTGATTTCGGGAAAAGGACATTGGTAATCGTGCCATTTTTTACGGTTAAAGCATTCGCATTTGTCGAATTTACTCCTAGGAAAATTTTTGCATTTTCTATGCACAAATCCGGGGTATCCAAGCCGCTAACCGTTTTGCTTGTAACATGCATATTATCTTGTCCGCAGCCGCTCAACAATATGCAAATACTCAAAACAGTAATTGAAACTCCGTTCTTCATCACAATTTCCTCCTATAAATATGTCACTAGCATGGAGATTATGATCTCGGTTGTCCACTTTATTCTGAGGCATACCGCTTGTACGGCATTGTGCAACTGGCCAATACATTTAAAATATCGTGCTTGCGGAATGGTTTCGGTAAAGTGCCATCCATGCCGATTTTGCGGTAAAGCTGGGTGTGGTGATATTGCGGGTCTGCGGTCATGGCAAAAATATGTACACCCGCCCATGCCTGGCCACTAGAGCGGATTTTCAAAGTAGTTTCACACCCGTCCATAACAGGCATATTTATATCCATCAAGATGACATCTACAGGGCAGGAATGCATGATTTCTAAGGCTTCATAACCATGAATAGCCGAATATATTTTCCCTACATGATCGTGCAATAAAGTTTTTATGGTCAATTGGTTGAGATTATAGTCATCAACCACCAAAATATTGAGATCCGAATAGGGACTATGCATTTTTGTGCAGGTCTCAGTTTCCGCAGTGTTTTGCTCTGCCGTTGATGATAGCTCTAGCGGCAATAAGAGCGCAAATACCGAGCCTTTGCCGAGTGCACTTTTAACAAAAACTTTTCCGCCAAGCTCAGTGATTAAATCATGGGTCATGGGCAGGCCTGTGTCGACTACGCCATATACAGGCCTGTGCTTTATGCAGTGATTGGCATTTCTATCAAATATTGTTCTGATTTGGGTGCTCGATAATCCCAAGCCAGTATCTTTGACGCTAAGGGCTAAATACGATTTACCATTCGGCATTTTGATTTTCGTTGCAATTATCCAAATTTTCCCAGACTTTGTAGTTCTTACGGAGTTTTCGACTAGATTGTTTAAACAGTGTTGAACTTTCAAAGAATCTATGGTGAGGATTTCTGGAATGTCCGCATCAAAAAAAGTCTCGATTTTTGTCTGATTAGCATGAGCTTGTTTTTCCCAAATAGACTGAATCGCACCCACGGTTCGCCTGACGTAAAAATACGCCTCAGGCGTGCCCTGCATCTCTTGCAAGGCATTATATCTTCCCCCAACACTATTTCTATTGCCCAACATTACAACCAGCCCACACCCTTATCTTGTTCTGCAATCTTACACATAATCTCAAATATAAGTTTAAATTTAATGGTTTACAGAAGGTGAAATACATTGTGTTTGTGCTGGCTAAAAAATATTCTTTGTTGCGAGAATCGGTTGCTCTTCA
>JALSHM010000368.1 GCA_026982235.1 Robiginitomaculum sp.
GATAGAATGGCAATTTTACTGCCTTGTTTGACAATCCGGCCTTTGCCTATTTCTAGCGGCTCTATCTTGGACGGCATAACCAGCCCCGTAGCTTCCCCACGCGGAAAGCGAAATGCACTGGGCGCATCATCTATGGCTACCGAAGTCGCCACCATACGTGCCAGTTCAATTTCGTCGGCAGCTGCCATGGAAATCATGCCAGGCAGAGCCCCCATAAAGCCAATATCAAAAGAGCCTGCATGGGTAGGGCCGTCCGCACCCACTAATCCTGCGCGGTCAATAGCAAAGCGCACGGGCAGTTTTTGAATGGCCACATCATGCACAACTTGGTCATAACCGCGCTGGAGGAATGTAGAGTATAATGCACAAAACGGCTTCATGCCGTCCGCCGCTAACCCAGCCGCAAAGGTTACGGCATGTTGCTCCGCGATACCAACATCAAAACACCGTTCTGGGAATTTATCGGCGAAATGGTTGAGCCCGGTGCCGCTGGGCATGGCAGCGGTGATAGCAACGATTTTCTCGTCGCGGGCCGCCTCAGCAATAAGCGCATCAGAGAACACTTTGGTGTAACTCGGCGCTTTGGCTGCGGATTTACTCTGTACACCCGTGACGACATTAAATTTGGAAACGCCGTGATATTTATCCGCCGCATCTTCAGCGGGTTTATAGCCTTTGCCTTTTTGTGTGACCACATGCACCAGAACGGGGCCATTTTTCATGGCTTTGGCATTCTTAAGGACAGGCAAAAGATGATCTAAATCATGGCCATCGACAGGGCCGACATAATAAAAGCCCAATTCTTCAAACCAAGTGCCGCCCGTGACCATGCCGCGTGTGTATTCCTCGGCTTTGCGAGCGGTGGATTTAATCGGCGCAGGCATTTTCTCGACCAAGCCTTTGGCGACACCTCTGAAATTACGATAGCCGCGCGAGGATACCATGCGCGCCAAATGCGCCGACATGGCACCGACAGGTGGGGCGATGGACATGTCATTATCGTTCAAGATAACGATAAGCCGCGCATCCATGGCTCCCGCATTGTTCATGGCCTCATAGGCCATGCCCGCCGAAATAGACCCGTCGCCTATGACGGCAATAACATTTCGGTCTGTGTTCTGGAGGGCACTGGATACGGCCATGCCCAGCCCGGCGGAAATAGATGTTGCGGCGTGACCCGCGCCGAAATCGTCATATTCACTTTCAGTGCGTTTGGTAAAGCCGGATAGGCCGCCGCCTTGCCTAATAGTCCGCATTCGGTCTTTGCGTCCGGTCAGGACTTTATGAGGGTAGCATTGATGACCCACATCCCAAATAAGCTTGTCGTGGGGCGTATCAAACACATGATGAATAGCTACGGTCAGTTCAACTACGCCGAGACCTGCCCCCAAATGACCGCCAGTAACGGATACAGAATCTATAACTTCTGCACGTACTTCATCCGCGAGCTGTTTTAGCTGTTCCGTGTTGAGTTCACCCATGTCTGCAGGTGTATTGACACGGTCTAAAATTTGCGATTTTTGCAACATATTATTGTCTTCCATTTCGGCAAGCTAGCGCAATTCCATATTGATTTCACTTATTTCTGTCGATTCAGAACAAAATCAACCGTGCTGCACAGTATATCTGCATTTTTACCATAAGGCTTAAGGGCAAGTTTCGCCTTTTCGCCTAGCTCTTGTGCTTTTTGTTTGGCACTGTCCAGCCCGTATATAGAAACAAATGTGGCCTTTCCAAGACCGATATCTTTATTTGTGCGCTTGCCCAAGACG
>JALSHM010000369.1 GCA_026982235.1 Robiginitomaculum sp.
GGCTGCAGATTACCCCCTGACGGCGCACGGCGGGCTTTGTTAAATATCTTGCGCAAAATTTCCGGCGGTACAGGGCGGTCGAGGAATGCCCGCGCCGTGATACGGGTTTTTACCGCTTTGGAAACGGATTTGGATTTTTTTGTCTTAATGGTCATATTCGCCCTTTATTGTTTCTCGTGATTTACTGGTCTCGGTCTTGCTCTTTTTGCTGCTTTTTCCCCAATGATACGCGCATATATAAATATTCAATAATACCAATCCCCAACCCAGCGGCACCCGCATATAGTATATTCTGCCATTTATAATAAACCATACCCCCAATACCAGCCGCAAGTATGAGAACATTCGCCCAGAGAATGCCGCGATATTTTGAATTAAGCGGGATCATGTCATATAATCCGCTCATACCCAGCTACGACTGGGGATCCAGCGAATAAAGAGCGGGCAAAGCCCGCACATTCCTGTTTAAACTGGATTCCCGTTTGCACGGGAATGGGCGGCTCGTAGGGGCGGTACAAGCTCACAGCCCCAACTTCTTGCGCAAAATCTCGTTAACCGCCTGAGGATTAGCTTTGCCGCCGCTTGCCTTCATGACTTGGCCGACAAAGAACCCGATCAGACGCGGGTTGTCGGCGACTTTGGCGGCTTGATCTTGGTTGGCATCTATGACGTCTTGCACCATTTTCTCAATAGCGCCCGTATCGGTCACTTGCTTTAAGCCTTCCCGTTCTACGATTTCGCCCGCAGAGCCACCGCCTTTGAACATTTTCTCAAACACATCTTTGGCAATTTTGCCAGAAATGGTTTTATCGGCAATAAGGTCGAGCAGTTCACCGAGTGCATCTGAATCCACCGGGCTGTCATCCAGCTCAAGTCCCGCTTTGTTAAGCGCCCCAAACAAATCCCCCATCATCCAGTTAGCGGCAATCTTGGCATCTCTACCTTTGGCTAATCTCTCGTAAAAATCCCCCTTGGCTTTGTCGTCGGTCAACACACCTGCATCATATTCAGGAATACCGTATTGCTGAACAAAGCGGGCTTTACGAGCATCGGGGAGTTCTGGCATATCAGCGCGAATATCGTCGATATATGCCTCTGTGATTTTTATGGGCAATAAATCCGGATCCGGGAAATAACGGTAATCATGGGCATCTTCTTTACTGCGCATAGAGCGGGTGACGCCTTTTTTATTGTCAAACAAACGGGTTTCTTGGTGAATCTCCCCGCCCGCTTCCAAAATGTCAATTTGGCGACGAGCTTCGTAATTTATTGCTTGGCGGATAAAGCGCATGGAGTTGACATTTTTAATCTCGCAACGTGTGCCAAGTTCACCGCCCGGCCTACGCACGGAAACATTGACATCCGCCCGTAAATTCCCTTTCTCCATATCGCCGTCACACGTGCCGAGTGCCCGCACAATAGCCCGTAATTTCTCCACATAGGCGGAGGCTTCTTCAGGGGAACGCATATCCGGCTTGGAGACAATTTCCATCAAGCAAACGCCTGAACGGTTGAGGTCCACATAAGTCTCGTCTGGGGATAAATCATGGATAGATTTACCCGCATCTTGCTCCAAATGCAGGCGTTCAATCCCCACCATACATGGCTCACCCCCCTCTGGGGTGATTTCAATCTCGCCCTCACCAACAATGGGAAATTCAAATTGGGAAATTTGATATCCTTGGGGCAGGTCTGGATAAAAATAGTTTTTGCGGTCAAAGCGCGAATATGTATTGATTTGCGCGTTCAGGCCAAGCCCGGTGCGCA
>JALSHM010000370.1 GCA_026982235.1 Robiginitomaculum sp.
GGGCGCGCCTTGCCTTCACTGCGCTTATGGGGCAAGCTCCCATTGCTTGATTCTGCTTTACGGATGCATTCACACCAATTGTGACCCGCAAAATCACGTTTCGGGATTGCAGCTGCCGCGTTAGCGGTTAAATAACGGTTTAGGTAGAATACTGAATTCTGCACCAAAACCACCAAGGAAGAATAATGGCTGAAATTGTTTTGATCACAAATCTGGAAGACGCGGCAAAAACCGATGTAGCAAAGATAGAGCAAAATCTGGAGGCCAACTATCCTGGCAAATACCGCGCTATCAAAAATGGTAATTTCATTCTGGTTTCGAAAGATGTAACCAAAGACATCACCGCAAAACTCGGCATCTTTGATGGCGGCGTTGGTATGTTTTTGGTGAGCCGCGTCAGCGCCTATTTTGGCTTCGGCCCGGGCGAAATATGGGAATGGATCAGCCTCAACGGGGATGATGATGGCTAAGAAAAAACTAAACTCACCCTCACAAAATGCCGTTGCAGGCGGCGGTGTCTCCCAATCCGCCCAAGACCAGTGGGTCCTAAAGGCCATTACCGACCTCGGGCAAGACATCCGTGATATCCGTGCTGATTCCGCCAAACGTTCAGAGCGGGTAGATGAGTGCTTCGAAAAAATCCACGGCAAGCTCGACATTGCCGACAATAAAGTGGGCGATAAAATTGAAGCCGCGAACGTAGCTATTTTGGGCAGGCTTGACAGTTTCGACAACAAACTGGACGGCCAAGACAACAAATTTGGCAAATTGGGAAACAGGCTAACTGGCATAGAAACCAAAATAGCACGCATCGGCTGGATTTGGACAGGCGCAATGATCACATTTGGCCTGCTCTTTGCCTTGTATAAATTTGCAGCGCTGTATGTCGATGTGCGGGTAACGCCCATTGAACCAGCCGCCCAAATTTCACCAGATAACAGGCCAAATTCAGAATAATATTGCGCCCCAAGCCTCACCCCTTCAATCCAAACTCTTTTTCAAGCTTTTCCTTGCCATTGGCCCAGTCCGGCAGGCGCACAATAATGCCGCCCTCAACGCTTTCCACAAAGTGGCAGGCTGCGGTTTTTTGGGAGTCCTTGCCCAACAGCGCCCACCCCGTGCAGGCCATTTTAACACCGCCATTCGGCGCGGCCGTCGCCACAATGCCCCCCCCCTCAGCGGCTATTGTAACCTGCATTTTCCCTGCATCCGCGCCCGTGCCATATGTCATGGCCACAAATTCGCCCTCGATACAGCCATCAAAATGCTCGTCCTGAAACACCTTGTTCATATTCAGGTGAAACGTCGTCACCCCGTCTCTGCGGGCATGCAGCCGCGCCGAAATACCGGTGCCGCTATGGGATTTTTGAACAGGCTTTACAGAATTAAAAGTCATGGTCTTTCTCCTTGGTTAAAAGCCCGCTCAGCGCAGGCCCAGATGGTCGGCCAGCACATCAAGCGCAAGGCGCAGCTGGTCGAGGTAAATTCGGGTATCGCGGGCGTTTTTGGCAAAGCCGTCGCGCAGGTATCGGCCCTGCATCACCACATGCTCCACCAGCCCTTGGCTCTCGCGCGGCATCGCCTTGCGCATTTTGGCAAAGCGCTCCTGCCTCACCAACAGCGCCGTGGTGCGCGCCTCGGGGTTGGGGGTGGTATCCACGCGCGGGTCGGCGTAATCGCCCGAGGGCGTGGTCATCGTCGCCTCCCACGCATCCAGCAGCTTGCGGCCCGCATCTGCCTGCCACGGGGTTAGCATATGTTTCTTT
>JALSHM010000371.1 GCA_026982235.1 Robiginitomaculum sp.
CCAGCACCACTATTGATGAGATCATCACCGTCCTCACCATACAAGGCATCGTCACCATCGCCACCTAACAAATGATCCGCACCGCTCCCACCCCAAAGCTCATCATTGCCATCATTTCCATTCAGCACATCATCCCCCAGATTGCCATAGATGAAGTCATTCCCTGCACCACCTGAAACAGTATCTGCGCCAGCACGACCGAACAAGATGTCTGCGAGACCACCCCCCAAAATTGTATCATTATAATCGCTACCAAGAACACGTTCGATTGAAATATAACTATCGCCCGTAGCATCACCCAATGTGCCGCCAGAGACCAACGATAAGGTTACTGCGGAACTTGCCAGCGAATAAGAAGCCGTATCGATTCCATTGCCACCATTTAAAATATCTGCACCAGTACCACCAACGAGGAAATCATCATTGTCCCCACCGTTCAAAACGTCATCACCAGCTCCGCCGTCCAAGGTGTCATTACCTGCGTCGCCGTTAAGAGTATCATCACCATTGCCCCCATTTATGGTATCATTGCCCCCAGCGCCCGACACAACATCATCACCGCCCAAAGCATTTAAAGTCTCGTCTGTCGCGTCTCCTGTGAAGGTGTCAGCGCCTTCTGTAAATGTCGATCCAGACGCTGCCAATTCCACATCCCCGTCAGAAAAACGGGCAAATTCTATATTGCTTAAAGTGTCAACACCATCTGAACCGCCGCCATTGTGGCTGACAGTCCAAGTGCCATCTCCATTATCGGTAATTGTATAATTCGCCTGCGCACCTGAATATGCCGCATAATCTGTGCCAAGACCACCGTCCAGAATATCATTACCTGCACCGCCCGTAAGCACATTATCGGTATCATTGCCCGTGATTGTGTCAATGCCAGATCCGCCAATAGCATTTTCAATAATGACGCCGCGAGCGATAGAAATAACGCCGCTTATGCCATCAACATCAGAAAATGCCTCCGCCCTGAGGTCGATGCGCTGGGCGACTGTATAGCCTGAGAAATCCAGAGTATCATTGCCGCCTGTATCAAAAATACTGAGAGACGGGGCACGGGTGAACTGGGAAAAATCATGTACATCCGTTTCGGTTGAGTTGAAGCCGTAGACCGTGTCTCCATTTCTTGCCGTTGTATTGGCGCCATATAAATCCTGAATGGCGACAATATCTGCGATTTGCGGCCCTAATGTAAATCGTAAATCTCCAAAATAACCGCTTTCGTTTTGGTCAAAATAGGACATAACCGTATAGGCCCAACTATCATTCAGATAGGCATTATCCAAATTGTAAGTCGCACTCCCATTATAGGGCCCCGCATGCCCCAAACCTAACGCATGGCCAATCTCATGTAAAAATGTCTGATATGTATAACTATCAACATTAAGATTGCCGCCGTTCCAATCGGCGGCAATATTAAGATCTGAACTTTGAATGACGCCGCCAACCGTGGAGTTGGCATTAAATGCCCCATCGCCATTATTGCGAAAAACAATCCCTCCGGCACCTTCAACAAAATTGATATTGGCAACATCCGCCCATGCATCCAGAGCCCTGCGCGCCAAAGCTTCTGCTCCAGCGCTTAATGAGTTGGCGCCACTATCAAAACTAAAATTGATTGTCGTGGCTCCACCACCGCCAGTATTATAGGATTGGCGGGCACTGAACTCATCGGTTAGAAAATTGGCAATGCCATCAATATCCCGTTCCGCAAGCAAAGGAACCTCTTCCACAGTTAGGGCATAATCCCCAGTATTATTACCAAAAGCCGAAGCTGCGACATAATACGTACCAGTTGTCGTAATATTGTATGCGAGCCGCGCATTACTGCCAGGGCCGCTATCGTCATCAGATGCAATCTGGTTGCCATTCGCATCAAAGAGGGTCAGAAACGAATCTGACAAAATTGTATTACCTGCACCAGTATTAGAAATGATATAACGGCTGTCGGCGGTCAGGGTAATAGCATACCAATCCGCATCCCCGGCAGTTTCAATACTGCCTGATATGGAACCGTTCATGATTGCCGTTCCAGCAGTGCCCGCCGTATCACCAATTTCCCCGGTTTGCGCCTCAGTCAGAGACAGGGTATAGCTGCCCGTATTATTGCCAAAGGCGCTGGCATTTATGTAATATGTACCAGTCGTCGAGGCAGTAAATGTTAATAACGAATCACGGAAATCACCAAGAATAATATCGTCATTTTCCGCGAGCTGAGTGCCGCTGGCATCCATGAGACGAACATATGGATCCGTTAATCCGCCGCCTGCACCCAATTGGGAAATGTCATAAGTAACACCTGCCTGCAAGGTCACTTCAAACCAATCCTGGTCTCCTGCAAAATCGATAGTTTCATTTATTTGCGCGCCAACGGCCAAAGTCGCCGTTGTCGAAGTGTCTCCGGGAATTGAGTTTTCAAGTATGTCGTCCGCTGCAACAGTTGGGTAAAGACTACCTAAGTTAAAGGCAGGAATTTCCACGAGCCCGTCCAACATGGTCAGCAGCAAGGATTTCACATCTGCATGCTGCGGATCGCAACTACCACACCCGCTCACGCTATCTTGCGTTTCCAGTGCAATAGCAAGAGCGCTTTCAAGGTTATTAAAAAAATTGGGCGTATGGGTGACCCCAGAAGACGCAAGATTATCAACACTCATAGCGAGATATGCTTGGTCAAACAATATGTCTGCTCGAGAAAAGGTAAAGCCGTTCATGTCAGCAAATGATAATGAAAAATCCATATCGTCATGTACTATTGAAAAATTATTCACAAAAAACCGCATATTTAATTCCTTAATTCCCTTAGACCCTTATTTCAAGTTACATATAGACCATATGCCAGACCTATAGCAAATACAAATTACTGCCATTGCCTATACTATTCGCGTGAGAATTATCACGAGCCTGTGAACAATGAAGCGGCAAAATGGGGCGGGGAAATTCCATTGCCTACCAACCAATAAACGAACAAGCTCGTTACAATACTCCCCGACATTAGATGTTTTTTGCTATTTTTACTTATAGTGAGTATTTTTTACCCTTTTTTGCCCCTTTTCTTCATTTTACGCAAATTCTTTCTTGTCATGCGGGTATGACTTGCGTAAAAGATTTCGGGAACTGAACTTAAGATATAGCTATGCACAACACATCAAAATCCAAGGCCAAAGTTTTGGCGGCGAGCCTATCCAAGTCTGATAAACTGGCAATGCTTAACACTCTGGTACTCCTTGGTGGTCTTGTGGTGCTGATTATTGGCATACAAAGCATGAGCGGGTTTTAAGAGTTAAACATGGATTTTTAAGCGCCCGCTCCCAGCCAGAGCGGGTTTTTTTATACGTAAAATAAGAGACGAATGAATGACGAAAAATAGCGACCATATATTCAAAGGCAATGCCCGCGCCCCGGCTCGCGCCATGATGCGGGCTGCAGGCATGACTACGGAAGATTTCGACAAACCTGTCATCGCCGTGTTCAACACATGGACCAATATGGGGCCGTGCAATATGGATTTGGATAAATTGGCCGTGCCTGTGCGGGCAGGCATCCGTGCGGCGGGTGGTTGGCCTGTAGATTTCAACGCTATTGCTATTTCAGACGGTATCACCATGGGCAGTGAGGGTATGCGCGCCAGTTTGATGTCGCGCGAAGTCATTGCCGACAGTATCGAACTAGCCGTGCGCGGGCACTCCCTAGACGGGGTTATTGTCTTGGTGGCTTGCGATAAAACTATCCCTGCTGCGGCTATGGCATTGGCGCGGATGAATATTCCGGGTGTTGTGCTTTACGGCGGTTCCATCAAACCGGGACACCACAAGGGCAAGGACTTATCCGTTCAAGACGTATTCGAAGCCGTGGGCGCCCATGCGTCCAACATTATTGACGACGCAGAATTCGAACAAATTGAAAAAGCTGCCTGCCCGGGTGCAGGTGCGTGTGGGGGGCAATTTACCGCCAATTCCATGGCTATGGCTTTGACGTTTTTGGGGCTTTCCCCCATGGGCGTGAATGATGTTCCCGCGACAAATGTCGCAAAAAATAACGCAGCTTTTAAGTGCGGCGAGATTTTAATGGACGCTGTGCGTGAAAACCGCTTGCCCCGTGACATGATTTGTGAGGCATCTTTGCGCAATGCTGTCACCGCCATGACGGCCACGGCGGCCTCGACCAATGCGATTTTGCATTTACTGGCCATAGCCCGCGAAGCCGGGGTAGCCTTTGACATTGATGTGTTCGATGAAATCTCCCGCACCACGCCCGTGATTGGCGATCTCAAGCCGGGCGGGCAATATATGGCCTTTGATTTATACGAAGCGGGCGGTTCGGCCTTGGTCGGCAAGCGCTTGAAAGACGATGGCCGCTTGAAAAACGTCCCAACAATTACCGGACGCACTATGTTTGAGGAAGTTGACGACGCAATGGAAGCTGCGGGTCAAAAAGTCGTGCGCACTTTCGCAGACCCGGTTAAATCGCGCGGCGGCTACGGTATTCTGTACGGCGATATAGCGCCAGAGGGCTGTGTGGCCAAACTTGCGGGACATGGCGCCTTACAATTCTCTGGCCCTGCACGCGTATTTGAAAGCGAAGAAGACTGTTTCGCCGTAGTTGAAAAGGGCGGTATTCACAAAGGCGATGTTGTTGTCATTCGGGGCGAAGGCCCGGCGGGCGGGCCTGGCATGCGCGAAATGTTGGCCGTGACGGCGGCACTTGTTGGCCAAGAATTGATAGATGATGTGGCGCTCATCACCGACGGGCGCTTTTCTGGCGCGTCTTATGGTTTTGTTATCGGACACGTCGCCCCCGAAGCAGCCCACGGCGGACCTATCGCATTTGTTAGGGACGGCGATATGATTTCCATAGACGTAGAAACCCGCGAAATAAACGTGGCCGCAGATCTAAAATCCCGTGCAAAAGCCTGGACACCGCCCGCCCCCAAATACCCAAGTGGGGCTTATGCAAAATACGCCAAGCTGGTCGGTTCTGCCTCCAAAGGCGCACTGACAAGTTTTCCATTTTCAACAGAAACAAACAAATGACGCCATTAGATACACAACCAACCGAGCATAGCGAGGCAAGGCCGACTGGCCGTCGGCGCATGTGCGCCGCGCCCGCGCAGCGTTCGGGGCAGAGCCCCGTTAGCGTGAGCGATATAAATTCCGCACTGACAAGTTTTCCATTTTCTGAAACCTAAAGAAAGACACTGATAATGACATTACAAATATCCTACGACAAAGACTGCGACCTCTCGATTATCAAGAGCAAAAAAGTTTGTATTATTGGCTATGGCTCCCAAGGCCGCGCCCATGCCCTAAACCTGAAAGACAGCGGCGTGTCCGTAGTTATTGGGCTTTTGGAAAGCTCTGCCACCCGCAAGAAAGTTATCGCCGACGGGCTCGCAGTTAAAACCCCTGCTGAGGCGGTCGCGGGCGCAGATGTGGTCATGGTCTTGGCGCCCGATGAATATCAAGCCAAGATTTACCGCGAAGATATTGAGCCCAATATCAAAGAAGGTGCAGCGCTTGCGTTCGGTCACGGCTTTGCCATTCACTATGGTCAAATCGTCCCGCGCCGGGATTTGGACGTGATTATGGTCGCCCCCAAAGCCCCAGGCCATACCGTACGCTCTGAATTTGAGGGTGGGCGCGGTATTCCTGATTTGATTGCGGTCGAACAAGACGCCAATTCCGGCTTTGCTGTTGAGCTGGCCAAATCTTATGCCTCAGCTATTGGCGGTGGGCGCACGGCCATCATCCACACCACATTCAAAGACGAAACTGAAACCGATTTATTCGGCGAACAAGCCGTGTTGTGCGGCGGCGCTGTCGAGCTGGTCAAGATGGGTTTTGAGACTTTGGTCGAAGCCGGATACGCACCTGAGTTGGCCTATTTTGAATGCTTGCACGAGCTTAAGCTTATTGTCGATCTTATGTATGAAGGCGGTATTGCCGATATGAATTACTCGATCTCCAACAATGCGGAATACGGGGAATATGTCACGGGCAATAAGGTTATTAACGAAGAAAGCCGCGCCGCTATGCGTGAGGCTTTGGCCAATATTCAAAACGGCGAATATGCCAAATCTTTCATCATGGAAGGCGCGCTTGGCTACCCGTCCATGACCGCCAGACGCCGCCAAAATAAAGCCCACCTCATCGAAACCACAGGCGAAAAATTGCGCGACATGATGCCGTGGATCAAAGCGGGCAAAGTTATTGATAAGGATGTGAATTGAGATGTTGAGTACAAATAATATTCCCTTTTGTTCCGCTCATTCCCGCGAAAGCGGGAATCCAGTCCAAATAATAATGTGCGAGCTTTGCTCGCTCTTTACGCGCTGGATACCCAGTCGAGCTGGGTATGAGCGGGATTGTAGAGGATGGTTTGGAAAAAAGGTTTATTGACATGACTTACCCTTCCAAATCTGGCGCACAGCTTCTTATCGACAGCTTAAAGGAACAAGGCGTTGATCTTATTTTCGGCTATCCAGGCGGTGCTATCATGCCTGTCTATGATGTGCTTCCGGGTTCTGGCCTTAAACATATTCTTGGCCGCCATGAACAAGGCTGCGCTATGGCCGCCATTGGTTATGCGCGGGCCACAGGGAAAGTCGGCACATGTTTGGCCACGTCTGGGCCTGGCGCCACCAATCTCGTGACAGGGATTGCCGATGCTTATCTGGACAGTGTCCCCGTCGTGTTTATCACCGGACAAGTCCCGTCGGACTTGATGGGCACGGACGCGTTTCAAGAGGTCGATATTTTCGGCATTACCCTACCCGTGGTCAAGCACAGCTATATCGCCCGCGACCCGGCGGACATACCCGGCATGGTTGAAGAAGCTTATTATATTGCCGCCGAAGGTCGCCCCGGCCCCGTCCTTATCGACCTGCCCAAGGACGTAGCCAATGCCACCACGACAAAGCGCCACCGCTGGCGACCTTACCCAAAAGTCAAACCAAAAATGGGCAGCTCAGAACATATTAAAATCTGCGAAGACATGATGCGCGCGGCCAAGAAACCGCTGTTTTATATTGGCGGCGGTATAGCCCAAGGCGACGGGGTTAAGGAATTACGCGCCCTCGTGGAGCGCACAGAAATCCCGGTGGTCTCGACCCTAAAAGGTCTAGGTGCTATGCCGTCTGACCACCCGCATTTCCTTGGTATGCTCGGCATGCACGGGCTGAAAGCGGCCAATTTTGCCGTGCAAGAAGCAGACTTGCTTATCGTGGCTGGTGCGCGTTTCGACGACCGCGCCACGGGCAAATTGGACACTTTTGCCCCCCATGCAAAAATCATCCATATGGATATTGATATTGCGGAGATTAACAAACTCAGGAAAGCCGATATTTGGCTGGAAGGCTCGCTCAAGAAAAATCTGGCCGCGCTTAATCCAGGTAAATCAAACGCAGATGATTGGCGCAAATTATGCTATGGTCGCCGCGCAGAATTTGCGGTGGATTACAACGCGCCCGGCGATAATGTTTACGCGCCAAAACTCCTGCACGACTTAACAAGACGCGCCCCTGAAAACGCCATCATCACCTGCGATGTGGGACAGCACCAAATGTGGGTGGCGCAACATTGCTATTTCGACGACCCCAAAGACCACATCACATCTGGCGGTCTCGGCACTATGGGTTTTGGTATGCCCGCAGGCCTCGGCGCACAATTGGGTTGCCCCGAACGTACGGTTATCACCGTGTCGGGCGATGGTTCTATCATGATGAATATCCAGGAACTGGCCACCCTAAACCGCTACCAAATCCCCCTGAAAATCGTCCTGCTCGACAATGGTGTGCTCGGCATGGTGCGGCAATGGCAAGAAGTGTTCTTCGATGAAAACTATTCAGAGGTCGACCTCTACGACAACCCGGATTTCGCCGAAGTCGCAAGAGCCTTTCAAATAGACGCGTTCACAGTCACAAAACGAAGCGAGGTAGACGCAGGCATAGATAAATTGCTCGCCGCAAAAAAACCAATCCTCATGCACGTAAAAATCAGTGCCAGCGAAAACGTCTGGCCGCTGGTTCCGCCGGGGCGAAGCAATGCAGATATGATGGAGAGATGAGATGAAAAACCAAAATCCAGATGCGCTGGATTCCGTGTCGGGGCACGGAATGAGCGGGACGAAAAGGAAAACTAAATGACCCAACTCCAAGCTGATAAAACCTTTGAGCGTTCTGGTGTTTCTGGAAAATTGAAAATCGTTTTGCATGATGTTTCCGGCACGCTGTTGCGCACCCTCGGCACCATTGAGCGGCGCGGCTATGACTACCGGGATGTGCATTGTACCCAGCGGGTGGACGGAGATTTTGATCTTTTGGTGGCTATAGAGGACATTGGCGGGCCGCGCAATCTTGATACTTTGTGCAAGCAATTAGAGCGGCTTTATAATGTTGTTTCGGCGGAGAAAGTCGGGCGGAGGACACGGGCGGAGTGGGCGAAATAGTGCGTAGTTCTTAGAGCGTAGCATAATATTTTCTACAAACTACGCACTAAGCACGACGCACCATATACGGAAAGAAAAATGATATGAAAGTAATGGATCAAGTAAAAATCTTCGACACCACCTTACGCGACGGCGAGCAAGCGCCGGGCTTTTCTATGGACGGCGGGCAGAAATTGCGCATGGCGCGGGCTTTGTCTGAGCTTGGAGTGGACATTATCGAAGCCGGGTTTGCCGTAGCGTCGCCCGGTGATTTTGAAGCCGTACAAACCATTGCCCGGGAGATTACGGGCACGACGATTTGCTCTTTGGCGCGGTGTAATCCGGGCGATATTCGCGCAGCGGGGGAAGCCATTACACCCGCCAAAAAATCGCGCCTGCATGTGTTCATCGCTACCTCGCCCTTGCACCGGGAATACAAATTGAAAATGTCCAAGGAACAGGTGATAGAAAAAGCCGTGGCCGGCATCACGCTGGCGCTTGAATATACGGACAATGTCGAATTTTCTTGCGAAGATGCCATTCGCACCGAACGAGATTACTTAAAAACCGTGGTCGAAGCCGCCATAAGCGCAGGTGCCACCACCATCAATATCCCCGACACGGTGGGCTATACTACGCCTGAAGAAATCACCGATTTATTTCACTTTCTAACCACAGAGGTGGACGGAGCGAACGCGGTCGTTTTCTCGGCACATTGCCATGATGACCTTGGTCTGGCTGTGGCCAATTCCTTGGCGGCAGTGCGCGGCGGGGCCAGGCAGATTGAGTGCGCTCTTAACGGTATCGGCGAGCGGGCGGGGAATTGCGCCCTCGAAGAAGTGGCCATGGCTCTGCGCACAAGGGGCGATTTTTATGGGCTGGACACAAACATCAACACCCAAAAAATTAGCATGGCGTCCAAAATGCTCGCCTCCATTACCGGCAATCCACTGGCGCGCAATAAGGCTATTGTTGGCGCCAATGCCTTTGCCCACGAAAGCGGTATTCACCAACACGGCATGCTCGCCAACCGGGAAACCTATGAGATTATGAAGCCCGAAGATATTGGCTTGGAAGCGGACAATTTGGTGCTGGGCAAGCATTCAGGCCGCGCCGCCCTGAAACACCGGGCAGAGAAATTGGGCTTCACCCTGTCGGACAACCAATTGCAATCCGTGTTCGTGGATTTCAAAACCTTGGCCGATAAAAAGAAAGAAGTGTTCGACGCCGATGTGGAGGCACTCATTCTGGGCGAAGCGATTGATAGCGTCGGACCGTGGGAGATTGATAGCCTATATGTGTCGGCAGGCTCACAAGGGGATAAAAGTCCGGAAGCTACAGTCTGTCTCAATCATGAGGATGGACGCACCGTAGGCACCAGCCTTTGCGCTGGTGGCCCTGTCAATGCGGTGCTGCTTGCCATCAATAAATTAACTGGGCACAATTTGCATTTGGACAGTTTCTCCGCACGCTCTGTGACCGAAGGCGAAGATGCTATGGCTGAAGCCGACATTAGAGTGAGCGCAAATGGTGAAAGCTATAATGGGCGCGGCACATCTACGGACACAATCCTAGCCGCTGCGCGCGCTTATCTTAATGTTATCAACCGCATAGAACGCCGCGCCAAACGGCTCGGCAAAGACGATAAACAACCTCCAATCGCGGCGCAACACTAGGAATATGACGATGCCAAAATCACTTTTCGATAAAGTCTGGGAACGACATGTGGTGAGCGCGGAGACGCGCGATCGGCCTGCAACTGTGTTTATTGATTTGCATCTCATTCACGAAGTGACCACACCGCAAGCTTTTACGGTACTGAGGGAACGCGGACTTAAAGTGCGCAGGCCGGATCTGACTTTGGCGACCATTGACCATTCAACGCCGACACTTGTGAACGCGGACGGCTCGCGGCCTTATGTGAGCGCGCAAGCAGAAAAGCAGGTCGAGATGCTCTTGGCCAATACCAAAGAACACGGCATCACCACCCACGGATGGGACAGCCCGTACCGGGGGATTGTGCATGTGATGGGTCCAGAACTGGGCGCGACCCAGCCAGGCATGACCATTGTTTGCGGCGATAGCCACACCGCCACCCACGGCGCATTTGGGGCGCTGGCTTTCGGCATCGGCACCACCCAAGTCGGGCATGTATTGGCTAGCCAGTGTATTTTAATGCGCAAGCCCAAATCCATGTGTGTGTGGGTGGACGGAGAATTGGCGAACGGGGTGTCTGCCAAAGATGTTATCCTTGCCATTATAGCCAAAATTGGGGTCGGCGGCGGCACGGAACATGTGATTGAATACCGAGGTAAATGTTTCGAGGACATGAATATGAGCGAGCGCATGACCGTGTGCAATATGTCCATCGAAGCGGGCGCACGAGCGGGCATGATTGCCCCTGATGCGACGACCGTCACATATTTCAAAGGTAAAGTCATGGCACCCGCCGATTTTGAAAAAGCGGCGGCGGATTGGATGTCTCTGGCCTCTGATGCGGGCTGTGTTTATGACAAAGAAGTGCGCTTGGCCGCAGCCGACATAAAGCCCATGGTCACATATGGCACCCATCCTGGCATGGCCATGCCTATTGACGGCTTGGTGCCTGATGATGACGCCAAGGCACTGAGCTATATGGATATGCAAGCAGGAACGACCATAGCGGGCACCAAAGTCGATACGGTGTTTATTGGTTCATGTACCAATTCCCGTATAGAGGATTTCCGAATAGCCGCAAAAATCCTTAAGGGGAATATCGTAGCCGATAGCGTGACCGCCGTATTTGTGCCTGGTTCTGAACAGGTCAAAAGAGAGGCCGAAGCCGAAGGTCTACACAATATATTCAAAGCCGCAGGGGCGCAGTGGCGCGAACCGGGTTGTTCTATGTGTATCGGCATGAACGGCGATATTGGTAAGCCCGGCGACCTTATTGTCTCCACCTCCAACCGCAATTTTGAAGGCCGCCAAGGCCCCGGCGTACGCACGGTTCTGGCCTCTCCGGCAACGGCAGCCGCAAGCGCCATTACCGGCGTGATTACAGATGCGAGGAACATATAATGAGCTTTGAGAATATTCAAAATGAAGGTTGGGATTGGTGCCGGGGCTATTATAACGCAGTTGAGTTTTATCACTGGGAACCGGAATTACTCAACCGAGTTAGTGTGGCAGGAATACGAAAAATAAAGTCCGGTAAAAAAACAGCAGATGAAATTCTAAAAAAACTTGATACAAAAAGTGGCTCTTGTCGTCGTACAATGGATAAAATCAAGCGAACCGAAGAACCGTTTAACCACATATTAGAGCTGTTCACCCGTCTATCTCCGAAATCTATTTTTGATAAATTGGCACAATATTCCAACTTAGGTGTTTTCCAAAATGAACCACGCGTCATAACTAGAAAATTTGAATACACATATAAGAATGCGACACAACCTGATTTGTTGTTGTTCACGCCTGAGCAGAGCTTATTCATAGAAGTGAAGCCCCCGCACGGGTATTCATCACCAGAGCAATTTGCAAAATATTGTTATGCAATGCTTCTTGTTGAATCAGACTATCCAGCTATCGTTTCTACACTCCTGTATTTAGCAAATGGAAATGTGCAGGAAAACTTCAGAAAGAACTCTATGGAAAGCCTAAGAGTAGCAAGTATCGCCTGGGTGGACAATTGTAAAAAGGGGGAAATCAAAAACTTGAACAAACAAGACCGGATTAAATTAATTCATAAAATTAAATCAACAGATATTACATTTCTTGACTTTGGTTCTTTTCTTAAACTCATCAAGCCATGCTTTGGCAAAAGTGAGACAGAGCAAAAATTGCTTAAAGGTATTGAGTGTGAAATTATTAGGCGA